>NZ_DBOUKL010000023.1:0-52344 GCF_059755995.1 Thermosphaera sp.
GGTACTGGCTCAGAAGGTTAAGGAGAGCGAGAACATTATCAAGAGGATTGAGGCTGGGAGGCTGAAGCCCGGGATAGACCTGGCTAGGAGGCTTGAGAAGGTTCTCGGGATAAAGCTCCTGGAGCCTATTGTAGACGAGTCTGCGCCGGCGTCAGGCAGGGGCGAGGACTACATAACCATTGGAGACCTCGTCAAGCTTAACAAGGAGGATAAGGGTGGTTCCTAAGGGTTGATTGTTGAGGTAGCGGTTCCGAAGAAGTATGTTGAATACCTTGATGAAGAGCTCAGCCTCGTGAGAACTGTTTACCCTGTGATCGAGGATGTTTTCGTTGTTAAGAAGCCGAGCAGGAAAACATTCGTCTCAGCGCCAGTGCTCGACGAGTTGAGGAAGAAGAGGTTTGACAAGCTTGTTGTAATGGACTCGCTGAAGCCGACGCAGATAATAAACCTTGTCAGGGAGCTGAGGAAGGATGTTGTAGACCGGTCAATGCTCATCCTCGAGATCTTTGCAAACCATGCTGGAAGCCTCGAGGCTAAGCTCCAGATAGAGCTGGCACAGCTGAGGCACAACCTCCCGCTGATCAAGGAGGCTATAAGGTATGCTAAGATAGGGGAGATGCACGGTTTCCTCGGGGCTGGAGAGTACGGGTTTGAAAAATACTACTTCATGCTGAAGAGGAGGGAGAACAAGGTTAGAAGGGAGATTGAACGGGTTAGGAGGACGAGGTCGCTGAGAAGGGAGAGGAGGGAGAGGCTGGGATACCCTCACGTAGCAATCATAGGCTATACGTGCGCGGGGAAGACAACCCTTTTCAACAGGCTGACAAGGCTCAGCAAGCCCGTGGGCCCCGAGCCCTTCACAACCCTCACCCCGAAGTCGTACAAGGTGAGGTTTAACAGCCTTGAAGCCGTGGTGACAGATACTGTTGGCTTCATAAGGGATCTGCCGCCGGAGGTTGTTGAAGCATTCTACGCTACTCTCGAAGAGGTTGCCGAGTCCGACCTAATCCTCAACGTCCTAGACTCCTCGAAGCCGTTGGAGAGGATTATGGGGGAGGTTGAAACCTCCATGAGCATTCTCAGCAAAATAGGGTGTAAGGGTAAGCCTTTAATCCATGTTTTAAACAAGATAGACCTGGTCAGCAGTGAAAGGTTGAACGGGATCATGGAGGGTTTGACGAGGGTTTTAAACAATGACCAGGATAGCTTACTGCCTATTTCAGCGGAGAAGGACATCAACATTGATAAGCTGATAATGCTTGTTGAGGCAACGCTGAGGAAGGTGTTGAGGAAGTGAGCCCTGCGAAAATCTATGTTTTAAGATACGGGCACAGGCCTCAAAGGGATAAAAGGGTTACAACCCACGCCCTGCTGGTTGCAAGAGCTTTCGGAGCGAACGGCTTCATACTCGGGGATGTCGTGGACGAGAAGATTAAGGAGGCGTTCGAGAAGACCGTTAAGATCTGGGGAGGGCGCCTCCACTTTGAAATGGGGGTTGACTCCTTCAAGTACGCGCAGGAGTGGAGGAGGCACGGCTTCATTGTTCACTTGACAATGTATGGTTTACCGGTTGACAGCGTTATCGACGAGATAAGGGGGAGGGGTAGCGACATGCTTATTGTGATAGGTGCTTCCAAGGTTCCAAGATTCTTCTACGAGGTAGCGGACTACAATGTAGCGGTGGGCAACCAGCCCCACTCCGAGATAGCTGCGCTCGCCATATTCCTCGACAGGTACTACCAGGGGAGGGAGCTGTACTTCGAGCATGAGGGAGGGAGGTTGAGGATTATTCCCCATGAACGGGGGAAGAAGGTTGTTCCCAAGCATTCCTTCTCACCCCTGGACGCGGAGACCCGTTAACTCCACCTGAACCATAGTGCTCGCCACAACTGTCGAGACTAATTCAACCCCGTAGACAACGAGCGCTTCCTTCAATCCAAGCCCTGAAAGGCTTACTGTCAGGTTGAAAACTCCCTGAACCTGTAGAACACCCTGCGGGGGAGCTTCGACCACCATTCTGCCAATCCATGGGTGGGGCCCCGTGGACCCTATGCTTGAAGAATCTATGAGGACCGGTTGCATGATGTTGACGCGTGGGTCGTAAACATAGGCTGTTACAAAAATCCTGGAGCTCTTGGTAGCGTTGATTATTGAAGCATTAACTGTGAAAGAAGCCTCGAGGTCGTCGTAGACCAGCGCAGCCCTGAACACCTGCACGTAGGTGTGGCCGCCTTGAAGCCCAAGGTACGGTGAAAGGGAGGACAGGTTCAGCTTGAGGACGCCGTTTTCATAGATAAGGCCGCGCGCTGGATCTGTTAAAACCCCGTTGTAAGTTATGAAGGAGTAGTAAGGCTTGCTCGGCAACTCCCCGTAGGTTAGCCAGCCGTAGTTCTGAATCATGCTCACAGTGCAGAGGTACGGGGTTGGAATGGTCTGGTAGCATTGAACAGGCCCCTTCTCAATCAATGTTTTGAAATCTGGCCCTGTGTTAGTGTAGTTGACTATTCCAAGCCCAACCTTGTACCCAGCCCAGTCCAGGTTTAAAACAAGCTGGGTCCTCGATGCGCTGTTTAAATAGCTGACCAGCTCCTCATCTATAACCGTCCTCCCCACGATCTCAGGGGGCGCGGTCTGCAGCCAAGGGTCTCTCCAAGGTGAGTAGTAGAGGAGTACTCCCCCGGATAAGACCACGCCGGTTTTAAACGGGATACCAGTGTAGTTCAGCGGGAAGAGACGTTCACCGCTCACGGTTTCCGAAACCTTCGCCAACGACCTATAGCCCTCGTACTCTTTAAACACTGCCTCAATGAGAACCGGCTGGACTGTTTTAACCACGAGGTAGAGCTCGCCGTTGAGGACTCTGAGGCTGAGCAGGGGCGGGTTTGTAATGCTCGTTAAAGACTCCACAGTGCTTTTCTGAACACTCCTCCACGACTCAATACTCTGCGTGTAAGAGTATGCGAGCTGTGAAACCATCATAACAGTTATAACGAGGACCAGGTAGCCTCCCACGATTGTGCTGACAGATTTCAACCAGACCCCTTTCACAGTAGAGTCTTCTTCAAAGAGTGTGTTTCGTGAAACTATTATATCCCAGGCCACCTTATGATTTATTGATGCGTATGGGCAGTATCACTATAACCATTAGCGTTGACAAGCTGGCTGTTCTAGCCTCCATAGCGGTCGTGATCGCTCTTTCAGCATGGATTCTTACAATAGATTACGGTGCATCCTACACGTGGATACTTCCGCTGAACAGTGCTCAATCGATAACAGGCCACTGGAAGACAGGCATTGCCATAGGGGTTTACGACCTAGGGTTTGAGCGCGCCAACTACTCCAACACTGTGATAGTTGACGGGTTGTTCACCCAGGTGTTCGTGGACAGGGTTGACACGGGCTACGCGATAATTGTTGCGAAAGGCTTCAACCCTTACGTGGTGCTCATCACCGCCGCAGTGCTGGTTAACATTTTCTTAGCAGCGGCTAGGAGGCTTAGAGGGGTGCGTTACAGCGGCTTCCCGCTGGACATGGTCTTCCTAGCACTGCTTGCATCGGCAACACTCCTCTCCCTGGCCCCGTACATCAGCGAGGGCTACACGCTCGGCTACAGTGTTCACGAGTACCCGGTTAAAGAGTACTTCTTCAAGGACCTCCCTTACAACCAGCTCTCATCCAACACTAGCCTGCAGCTAGGCTTCTACAGGTTTGCCTATAACATAACCGTCACCAATGTCCCTGGCGGAAGCCTTGTCAGAATATGGTTTACACCAGGCAACGACACTGTCCTGCTCCCAACCCTCATCTACGTTGAAGAGGAGGGAACGGGGAATGCTACGAGACTGCTGGTCTCGAATAATAACGAGGTTTTCACAGCCTTCTACGTCTCCGGCGGTGGAGAAGGCGCTACGGGCGTGTTGAAAATACTTGTCTTCTCCGAGAAGCAGTTGAGCTCCTCGGCAATAGGCTACTACGTGCTCAGCTTTTACAACGGCAAGAATAATCCAAGCATCACGGGCTTCGCTCTACCAGTGGTCTTCACACTAGTGCTAACAGTGTTCAACCTTCTCCAGCCGAGAATCTGGGCAAGGGCTAAGACTGCAAGGAATGTTTGAGTTTGGGTAAAAAAGATTTTTCATTACACGGGTCTCCTAGGCCTCATGTAGGCTAGCAGGCCTAGGGCCGCGCCAACAAGGCCTATCACTAAGGCTATTATCCCTATCGAGTAGCTCATCGACGCCTGTGATGAAACATCGTCAAGCCTGCTTGACAGCTGGTTGAGACTGCTGTGGAGAGTGCTCACCCGGCCTTCTAGATCGCTAACCCTGCTGTTCAAGTCTCCAACATCCTCTCCTAGGCTTTCGAGATCGCTGGAAATATTGTTGACGAGGTTGCTCAGCCCGGTGAGGCTCTCCTCCAGCTCATTAATCCTTGACGACAACTCTTGGATAGTTGTTAAAGCGTTTCCAAGCCCGGTTCTCAAGTCCTCTATACTGTCGGTTAAGGACGTGTTAACCATTTCAAGCTGCTGGCTCAGGTTTGCAAGGAGTTGTTCAAGCACTAGGACCCTCTGGCTGAGCAGGCTTAACTCGCCGCTTAAAGTAGTGTTAACCAGGTTTAGCTGCCCGGATAGGTCGTCGATCATGCCTTGAAGACTGGTTAAAGCACTGTTAACTTCCTCGAGCTGCAGGGTCAGGTTTGCGATTAGCTGCTCAAGCTCCATGATTCTCTGCCTCAAGAGGCTTATCTCACCGCTCAAGGTAGCGTTGACCAGGTTCAGCTGCCCGGTGAGATCGCTGATCATGTCCTGGAGGAGGGCTATCTCCTGCGACAGCTCCTCTATCGTGGACTCGACTCCTGCTAGCTGCTGCTCCAGCATGGAGAGCCTGGCCTCTATCTCGTCAAGCCTCTGAGTTATCTCTAAAGGTATTATAACCAGAACTGGAAGCTCAGCCGAGTACTCGTTGCCGCCGGGGTCTTCATAGTACAGTGTAACCATGTAGAGCGCTGGCTGCGAGAAAGGTATTGTAAGGGATGGGTACCCGTAGTTGCTTACGAGCAGTCCATTGTAGTTGACGTACCAGCCTGTCTGGACGTAGAAGGCGTAGAACATTAAGGCGTCTGTGCCGTTGACGAGGACTGCTTTGAACAATGTGCCTGGTTTCAAGCCTGAGCCGTAGATCCTTATGATTCCGGAGCCTTCCAGCACGAGCTCATCCTTGCCCAGGGCCGTAGCTATTATCCTCCCCTCTATCTCGAGCTCCGTGACAGTTTCGTCGAGAAGCCATACCGCCTCAACAGTGCCTGTCTCCTCGCCCTCGAGCACTATGCTGTAGCTGCCTCCCGGCACAGAGGGGGCTAGGCCTGTGAACACCACTCTGCCCGAGTAGTCGGCTCTTGCCGTGCCGGCGAGGACTCCTCCAACATATATGTTGACTGTTTCGTTAACGCCGAAGCCGTAGCCGAGGACTTGAATATAGTCTCCTAGGTAAGCCACCTCACCTGTCGGGTAGTAGACTATTATCTGGGTTCCATTGTAGGATGCTGAAGCCCTGGGGACGTCCCTGGGCTGGTGCTCGTAGTCCAGTACGAGCCAGAAGGCGCTGGGCTGGATCACCAGGGTGGTGTTGAGGATTACTCCAGACTCCACACCCTCAACCCTGAGCTCCTGGACTCCTCCCGGAACATCGAGCGGTATCCTGATCACGAAGGTTGCGTTACCGTCTACGTCAACACTGTCCGTGTATATCAGCCTGTTAGCCAGGTAGACGTTGACTGTTTCACCGGATGCGAAGCCGTAGAGCGCTATCGATATTGTGCCGCCTATCTTAACGCTCGGGCCGGTTAACAGCTCCATTAAAGCCGTGACTGAAACATAGGATGAGGTTGCCAGCACGCCTCCGCTGTCAAGCTTCACGAGCAGCTGGTAGGTTCCATAAGACATGTTTGTTGCGAAGTAGTTTCCAAGCTCTGGTATGTGGAAGAACCCTGTGTTGTCAGCGTAAACGTCTCCAACCGGGAACACGTAGCAGTTGGTGGCGCAGAGCCAGATCTCGGAGACCCCTGTGCCCTCGATGAAGCCGTAGCCGTAGACTGTTAAGCCGTGGACGCTGCTGTCCTTACCTGGGATGCTGCTGGGCTGTATTATGGCGAACGGTGTTGAAAGGTAGAAGTAGGCTTCGTAAACCCCGTCGGTCACGAGTATGAGCACGTTGCCCTCCTCAACCAGCTCCGGCACCGGCAGGGCGAACTCCGCGTAGCCGTTTTCATCAGTGGCTTCCTGAACCATTAGCACGCCGTTAACGTAGACGTATATCAGCGTCCCGGGCTGGAAGCCCGCGGCCCTGAACCATATGAGCGTGCTAGGCTGGTACACGTCCGGGCCCAGCAGCTCGATGTAGGGGAGCACGGTGTAGAGCGCGCTGGGGAAGACGTATGTTTCCTCAGCAGTCTCCACGACGAGGTAGTAGACTCCTCCTGCGAGAGGTGTGCTATTGTATTGGCTTAGATCGTAGATGTAGAGGAAGCCGTCGGAGTCGGTGAAGAAGTTTTCGAGCGGGAACACGTAGCACAGCGCCGGGTTTGAGACGCTGCACAGCTTTATGCTTTCAACCTCGGCCTCCGCGGGGAAGCCGAGACCCCATACCTCGACCTCCATGAGGTCTTCAACTGTTCCCCGCCCCTCCGTCGGGTTTATGAAGGCTATCGGGTTAATGGTGAGAATCCCCGGTTGCTGGTAGTCGTTGAACTCGGCGTCGCTGTCAGCCCACACCTCGTGCTCCCCGCCTGGTATGCTGGAGCCGGTTATGTCGACCAGGTAGAACTCGTACTCGAACATGCCGCTGGTGTTGGCGTATACAGGCTCCTCGAGCTCGTAGTAGTATTCTCCAAGGTAGAAGCCGTAGACGCCTGCACCCTCTTCGAAGCCGAAGCCTGAGACATGGATCTTCTTCGGCAGCCCGTTCTCGTCAAGGATTGTTGTAACCGATGGTGAAACCATTATGAGCGGGTAAACGCTCCTGTACACGCTTATAGACTCCGTGCCGAATATTATCTGGATCCATAGCACATTGTATGCTGTGTCGCCGATGTTGAACAGCTCGTATGGGACATGGAGTATAACACTGTATGTTCCCGGGTCTGGGAAAATCGTTGTATTAGCGTAGTAGACCACCTCGGGGTTGTATGTGTGCCTCAGCAGGAATGTTACCCTTGCGTATGGAACGGATGTTTGAATGGTTATGTTTACATCCTCACCAGGGTAGAGGTAGTCCCTGTCAGGAGTTATCGAGACGAGTTGCACAGGCTGTGCTTGAACAGGCTTAACTAGTGTTAGGTAGGGGGTAAGTAATGCCAGTATGATTAGTATTGACAAGATCTTCTTCAATCAGGCTCACCTGATCCCAGATATATACTATTTCCGAAAGGTTATAAACTAATTGCTATTCCCACTGAAAAACCCCTGGTTAATCGTTGAAAAGCAATGCTTCAAATATTTAACATGTAGTAATTATTAAGGGTGCCCGTGGATTGGCTGAGTGGTACTGCCCTCGGTGCGGGTTTAAAGCAGGCTTGTGGAGCAGGTACTTCTACGAATGCCCCGTGTGCAGGTTCCCCCTGGAGATCTCTCACCCGCTGGTTTTCGAGCCTAGGGGGCGGGGTCTAGCCCGGTACTCGTCCATGCTGCCCTTCACTCCTGAGCGTGGGAGGGGTGAGGGCGGGACCCCGCTGGTTAGGGAGGTGTTGAACGGTGTTGAAGTATGGTTTAAGCTGGACTATTTGAACCCTAGCGGGAGCTTCAAGGACAGGGGGTCAGCTCTCTCACTCTACTATGCTTACAGGATGGGGTTTGACACCGCTGTCGAGGATACGAGCGGGAACACGGGGATATCCGTATCGCTCTACTCAAGGCTCTACGGGCTGAAGCCTTTCATCTACATGCCGAGGAGTGCTCCGGAGGGTAAGAAGAAGCTTGTGAGAAGGCTTGGCGGAGTGGTGGTTGAAACGGTGGACAGGGCTGAAGCGTCGAGGAGGGTGCTGGAGCGTGCTGGGGAATCATTCTACGTCTCCCACACCAGGAGCCCCTTGTTCCTCGAGGGCTTCGCTACAATTGCTTACGAGATTTACGAGGAAGCCGGGGTCCCCGATGCCTTGATCATCCCTGTCGGCTCGGGCTCCCTCCTCCTAGGCGTGTATAAGGGTTTCAAAAACCTTGCAAACCTCGGACTAGTCTCTAAAACACCCGTGATCTACGCTGTTCAAGGATACAGCGTGCAACCTGTTTACAAAGCCTTCAAGGGGTGTGAGGAGCAGGGGGAGGCTTCCACCCTGGCGGACGGGGTTGCTGTGCCCAACCCGCCGAGGCTTGAGCAGATTGTTTCAGCGGTGAGGGAGAGCAAGGGGGATGTCGTACTGGTTGGGAACAGCGAGATCGAGAAGGCTTACACGGAGCTCTGGGAGAGAGGCTTCACAATAGAGCCCACCTCGGCAATAGTTTACGCAGCCTTCCTGAAGCTGCTCGACAGGCTTAAGGGTATGAGTGTGGCAACCGTTTTAACAGGCTCAGGGCTGAAAATGATCTAACCATTCATCCCGGAGAACACACTATTAAAGCATCCAATCTAAATAACTATTTGAAAAGGGCCCGTAGCCTAGCCTGGACAGGGCGCCGGCCTCCGGAGCCGGAGGACCCGGGTTCAAATCCCGGCGGGCCCGTCAAACAAAGCACTCACTAACTAGTTCACAGTAAGGTTCCAACAGAGTGATTCAGGAACAAGCCCACACCCTGTTTAAAGAGCGAGTGCACACGCTAGAGGGAATGGTCTGGTATTACATCCTGCTGTATAGGGGAATCCTTCCACGGGTTTTGAGAAAATTTTTAACTCGCTCCCACCATATAGTGGTGTTGATTTATACTGCACTGCTGAGTGAGATGGATTGACACTTATAGCCGCTGCCTGGATGGATTTACTTGAGAACAGCCACCCCCGGGACTCCCTGGAGATGGCGAGGAGCCTGGTCGCTAAGCACCTTGTCCCAGCAAGCATTGACAAAGACGTTCTTGAGCGCTACATGAGGAAGGCTTTGAGAAACGGTGCTTGGCGCAGGCTCCCAAGGGAGTCCCGCCTCCTCCTCTGGGCGGCGGCGAAACACCTCCGCAGGGTAAAATCCCCCGTTCTCCGGGATGTTTTAAGGAGGATCCTGCTGGAGATAGAGCTCTCCACCCTAAAAGGCCGCGCAGTATTCTACGGCGCACTCCTAGCCCTCAGGCAAGGCTTAACCCAAGCACTCAACAACTTGAAAAGACTGATAACACTAGGAGTAAGCTACCTAAACCTCCCGTCAATGTGGAGAATGCTAGGATAGATTACAGTATGCCTGACCTCCTAGCCCGCTACCCTATTAACCGCCTAGCCGCTAGAACCAGATTTAACATCAAGATAACCACAGAAACATGAGCGCGTATTACCATCAGCAATCACATCAACAATCAACGTGAAAAACCCTAAGAAACCCCTCGGCTTAGAGAAGCAATGAACACAATACTATTAGACATTGTAGCGTTAATGCTTGGACTCATGCACTTTGGAGTACCATTAGCATACTACTTCTACATGAAGAGAAAGTACCTGAAAAAACCATGGAATATCCGGGTTGACGAGAACTATAAGCCTAAGGTAACTATAATAATACCTACATACAGGGAGGCTGAGTACATTCGGGATAAGCTCGATAACATCTATTTTCAAAGCTACCCGAGAAGTCTTATGGAGGTTATTGTTGTTGATAGTGCAAGTGATGATGGGACGGTAGATCTTGTTAAGCAATGGATTTCTGAGCACAGAGATCTTGATTTAAAATTGATTGTAGAGCCTGTGCGGAAGGGCAAGCTCCATGCTGTACTAGAGTCTCTAAAGCATGTTTCCCCCGAGAGCAGTGTTATAGTGTTCACCGATGCTGATGCTTTTTGGGAGCGCGATGCTCTTAAAAAAGCCGTAAAGTATTTCACAGATCCATCCGTAGGGGCAGTTACGGCAAGCATCCTCTATTCTGATAAAGGAGCTTTCGAAAATGTTTACCGTAACTATTACAACATAATCAGGATTGCAGAGTCGAAAGTCTTTGCTACCCCCGTTCATAACGGGCCGTTTCTAGCTATAAGAGCCGATCTAATCCGTAAGTATGGCCTCCCAATATTTCCAGGTAGTGATGATAGTAGTTTCGGATCTTATTTAGCATTTATAGGCTTTAGGGCAATTCAAGTCGACGACGTTTTAGTCGAAGAACCTGTGAGAGGAAGTCAACTCCGTAGGAAAATAAGAAGAGCTCAGCATTTATTGTTAAACTTACTCAAGACAAAACATTATGCTAAGAGACTTGGAGTTTACAAGTACACTGAACCATTCGAAAACGTATGGAAAATTGAATGGTGGTTGCATCTAGTTAATCCTTGGCTTCTAATCTTTTCCGTAATCCTTCTCACAGTAAATATGCTTCACGGATCACTTACAACTCTGCTATTTCTGGGAATAGGTTCACTACTTCTACTGTTAAAAACAAGTAGGGTATGGATTTTGCAACAGGTTTACCTAACTATAGCCGCTGTAAGAAACTTGTGGACAAAAGAGATTATGTGGAGCAAATAGAATTAGAAGATAATCACATCCTCTAACGAAACTTTAAACATTGCTAACGTTAAAGGGTTCTAGCTTGAAATCGAATAGTAAACTAAAACCTTCTTATCCGACTATGGAGAGTTATAGAAATTACAAGAACCTTACCTTGGTATGGAAAATAAAACCAGCTTAACGGTCTGAAATGGCAGAGTCGAGTGCACAAACTACTTGGAGTACATTATTTATTTATACCTATTATAGTGCTCCATGGAAACTTGTATCGGGCGATGATGTGAGAATACATTCTATATGTTCCACATTGAGTAAGTATTTAGATGGGATAGTAGTGTTCACATTGGATCAAACTCGATGCAACTACACATACAAACTCAAAGACGGTGTCTACTATGTTCATGTGCCTAGGTGGTTCTATAAGTCAATAGCCGGGTTGTTAAAATGGAAAAACCAGGAAGATCTGAATCCATTAATTAAGCTAACTCACTACGTGGACGAGTTCATGGCGGTTATAAAGGTAATGAACTTACTCAGGAGATCAAATGTCTATTTGGTCTTTGGCTCCATGACGCTCTTCTCCTTCTTCGCACACCTACTTGGATTAAAGGGCAAAATAGTGATTTACGATCCCTTGGCAAACTACGCTCAAACATTGTATCTGCGTTCACGGACTAATATCAAGGAGCTTTTACGTTACGGACTCTACCTCGCGTTGCACAAGCTACAGTTGGATGGTTCAACGAGTGTGATATACCCCTCAGAAATAGACCTCCTCAACGCAAGACATATGTTCAAAGTCGAGAAGACCATTTTAGTGCCGAACCCTTATCCTATCTGCTTTGAGAGTCTCGACGAATATCTAAAGCTAAGATCCAAAAGGAGAGCGGGCATACCCCACTTTATACTCTTAGCGGGTGGAAGGGCTAAGGCAAATGAGGAAGCTGTTAAAACGACTATAGAAGTCTTTAATGGCATGCCGCCCGATAAATTTAGACTCTACATAACAGGACCCTGGGATGATATGAAAAAACAAGTACGAAACCCTAGCATCAACATCTTGGGCAGAGTACCCTACGAAGAGCTAAAGAAATACTTGGCTGAAGCAGACTACGGACTTTCGCCTGTCTTCAGCCATGCGGCAGGAACATTTCTAAAAACTCTCGCATATGTAGCAAGCGGGCTAAACATCATAGCTACCCCCCAGAGCTTGCAAGGGATAGGCTTTTCAGCTTTGCGCAATAGGAAAGTATTCATTGTTAAAAACCAAGTCGAGTATAGGAGGGCTATTGAGGAAGCCCTATCTATATCGCAGGGTGGAAAACCCTACATTATTACCTGCGATAGCTGGGAATCTCTTTGGAGGCAAAACGTGGCAAACATAATTGAACTTGCAACCTACGATCAATGATTATGTCCGAATTCGCAGTAAAAGATTTGCTGGAGATAGAAATTTCATCTACTGCTTTTACGGTGGAGTAAATTGAGCAAAAAAGATGTTTTGGAGATAGGTGTTTCTGAATTTGTGACTAAAGTTGCAAATCCGTACTTTACTTTGCGCGAAGACTTCTCTGATGTAAGTATAACAAAAGATTTCTTGAGTTCTTCGATAGAGTTCGCCGTGAAAAACAAGGTTTTCCCTCTCTTCTATGAAGGATGTTTAAAGCTTGGCATAAGACTTCCAAAGGAAGCGGATCTTCTAATGGATGAATATGAAAGAAGGTGGAGAATGCAGATTGAAGAGATGGGTTCACTGTTGGACATTTCAGAAAAACTTGGTATTGAAATAATGATCTTCAAAACGTTTAAGCCTTTCCGATACATTCCAGACGATGTCGATATACTTTTACGCCATGAAAAAGACCTTTATCCTCTGATAACCAAGCTTGGGGAAAAGGGATATTTCATACTTAAAATAGGTACTCCTGAGGTTGTTCTAAGGAAGATCGGAAAAGGCGGTGCTTACGTAGACCTAGACATTCACACCCGCTTAGCCATTGGATATCTGGACGTGTTCAGGGTTGAGGATTTATGGCGCACGCAGGCCTATGAAAGGTTCAAGCTTGAAAATAAGTGGATTGCGTTTAAGCTTTCCGAGGATTATGAAGTTGTTAGAGAAGCCGCTTATGCGTTGCTTAAAGATTTTAATTTATCCATACCTGGGCTTTATTTTGCAATCCATGCTTTGATGAAAAGAGACATAAGAAAAATAGAAAAAATAGCTGTGAGGAGTAACTTTTATTTGCCATTGGTTATCTACTTATACAGTGCTCAAAACTTAACACACAAACTATTTAATTTCGACGTAGATTTACAGCTTCAATTTAACAAACGATTTATATCTACGATGCCTTTGAGGATTATCGAGTCTGAGATTTCTAGAGAGTTTAGAGTGCCATATCCGTATCCTGTCTCCGTAATAGCTTGGGCTTACATGTCGAAAACGTGGTTGGAAATAAGTCGGAATAGAAATTTAAAAGTTTTAGGCCAGGTAATTAAGCAACCTTCATCAAAGGGCATAGGTATACTTTTAAATTACCTCCGGGAGCGCTTCAAATGAGTGAGCTAAACTGTAAAATGATATACTTCTTTGGCCCTGATGGAACAGGTAAGACTACACATGCTGAACACGTAGCATCTTATTTGAGGAGGAAGGGGTGTAGAGTGTGGCGAACAGGTGTCAAGCATCATCATACCCTAGCATATTTGCTTTTAAAACTACTAAGCGGTAAAAACCCGGATGGACTTCCTCTCAGCTATTATGGCTTTAATGATGAGCTTAAACAAAAAATCAGAACGCCTTGGAAAATGCTTGAATTGATAAGTTTACTTCCAGCAATATTCTACCGCGTGCTTCTGCCACAGCTACTAGGTTACATTGTGATTTGTGATAGATACTTATTGGATACATTAGTAACTCTCTCATATTTCTTAAACGATCAAGAGTTAATCACGGGCACGTATGCAAGACTGCTTACTTTGATGATTCCGAAACATGCGGTTCTTTTCTACATGAATGCAAATACAGAGACTATACTTCAAAGAAAGAAAGACGAGCCTTTAACATCTAAACTCGTTGAATACTACAAATTAGCGTATCAAATTATCATAAGGCAGGTAAAACTGAAAGTGGTAACGATTGATACAAGTAATGCTAAGATCGAAGATGTAAAGAACTTAGTGCTACAACATATAATTGAACATTGCAGTATAGCTGAACAACCAAGGTAGGTCACGGAGTAATGCCTTCTAGAATACTTGTATTTTCCGAGTTGTTTTACCCTCATGGAAGTGGGGCCGAGCTGGCTACATGGTTATATTCGAAGCTACTAGCTAATGAAGGCTTCAAAGTAACGGTTGTCACCACCAAGTTTCCGGGCGAATCTTCACACGAGTTATTGAGCAATGGAGTAGAGATATACAGGATACCCATGAAAATGGTACTGTACGGAACCAGGTATTACACACTAGCCAATCTCGGGGTCTTACTAAGTAGTTTCATAAATAAGCTAATAAAGCAGAACGATGTAGTCTACATACCGGGTGGCTGGTACAGTGTAATACCAATCGCCAAAATTAACAGAAAACCCGTAATATTACACGTACACAACTACTCATTAACATGTCCAACATCGCTAATGTACGACTTTGAAAAACAGAAAATAGGGCCTTCCTCCCTCAAATCGTTCATAATACATGAAATGATAGAAAGAAGGCGGAAAGCGGGATCTGTTGTAGGCTCCGCCTTTGTAAACGAACTTATAGGCAAACACTACAGTAGACTAGGAGCTCTCGCAGACGCGCTGATCTTTGTTAGCCATGCACAGAGAAATTTGGTAGTCTCAAAATCACCACACCTACGAGATAAAAGCTATGTTATTTACAATCCAATTCCAGACTTACCATATATCAAAGCAGAGAGTAAAGGCATAGGCTACTTCGGCGGAAAAAGCTTCGCTAAAGGCTTCCACATTCTAATAAAAGCATTAAAATCCATCCAAAACAATAATGCCAATATCACAGTTTTCATGACGAAGATCTCAGAAAAACCTTACACGATAAAACTCAGAAATGGTGTAGTAGTTAATTTACTGCCTAGGGTTAAAAGTCTCGAAGAGTTCGTGAACAAGATTGCATGTACGATAATTCCCTCTATATGGCCGGAACCACTACCATACGCGTTAATTGAGTCTATGTTGCATGGCAAACTGATTATCGCGTCAAATATTGGCGGAATACCAGAAATTGTGGCAGGGGCAAGTTCAGGAATAAAACTAACGAAACCAAAAGACTATAATGCTATAGTAGATGAAATAATAGCTTTTCACTCCCTCACACTGGAAGAAATCAACGAATTAGGCTTCAAAAATCGAGCACATATTTTGCAAAAGTTTGATAATAGCAAAACGATTTCAATGTTTATAGATACTTTAAATAAAGTATATTAACGATAACAGTCTTTTGAGATATTCAAGGAGAATTAAACGGGAAAACACGTGAAGATGAGAATTCTTCACATAGGTGATCATATCAGGCATGAATTAGGTTGTGCCGCCTCGTTAAAAGAACGTGGCTTTGATGTAACTTATTTGCATCTAGGAAATAAAAACTTTTGTTTGCGAGAAAGAAATGTTTACATAGACGGGAAGGTAGTTAAAATAAAATTCGCTCAAGTAGTCTCTCCATCGTTTGTTGAAAGTATGACTAAATCCAAAAACTTCATTCCGAGTAATATTATCGAAGAAAAATTTGATGTAGTAATAACCACTCCTCAAATTCCGTTCCATTTAGCATATTATATAGCTAGAAGACAAAACATACCATTAATACTCCGAATATGGGGTATCAGGGCTAACAAACTTATTGATTTCATTATCTATGGAAAGAGCTATTCCGAGGTGTTAAACTTTTGGCTCAGTACAATGCATAATTTCGCACAAGTTTGGAGCTCTCAAGCCGTTATAGCTATGGATGACTCTACCAAAAGCTTTTTAAATAAACTACTATTTAAGAGAGCTCACGTTGTCTATCCAACGTATGCAGCATTGTATGACGAGAACAATTATGAGTGGAAAGAATACGAGATTAAAGAACTAATCAAAGAAAACGAATACGTTTTTAGTATTGTTATGATGCAGAGATCTGGATCTACATTTAGGTTACAGGAATCGAATTTATTTAAAATACTCTACATAATAGCCAAAAAATGTCCAGAAATTAACGTAATAATTGCTGGTAGTACGGCTACCAAAATAATAAAGAGGTTCGGTCTTTCTCGGATACCTAAAAATCTAATTTTTACTGGCTCAATCTCTTCAGATAATATTCTTAAAATATTGTATGAGCATGCTAGTATGGTTATCATTCCAGTATTCTTTAGATCTCTAAGCAATAGGTTACTCGAAGCTCTCTACTATAAAAGACCTATATTAACAAACAGTTACGCTAAACTACTGCATAACAAATTGGAGCATTTACGTCACATATTTATATCAGATAATTACTCAGAGTATCCAAATATTGTAAGAGAATTGGTTAAAAACGAGGCTTTGCTCGAAGAACTTGCCATAGGAGCAAAAGAGGCTTATGATTCCTTCTTTTCCGCTAGAAACGCGGGCTAGCTATGAAGTATATCATAGAATCGATGGTGTCAGAAAAGCTCTCATGAAGACCAGCAATTTACCTAGCAGAGTTAAAAGTTCAATTACTTACCTTGCAAGTCTTTGATGAGATGGCATCGAGAATGCTTTTACTTTATAACCTTTATATGGTAGAAAATAAACTTTATTGGGATAAACTTCTTGTTATAGTACGGCATCTTGGATGATGAAGTAAGATGTCAGAAGAATTTTCAATGAGCACTTACGTAAAAGATAACTTGGAGTCTTGCTCCAAGCGAGGAGAACCTGTCACTTGATATCCAAAAGTAAATTTATTAAACTTCAAGAGTTAGATGCCGGGTTTGGGGATTAAAGTGAGAGTTAAGCCCTTACAAATAACTATGATCCTCTTATTTATGCTGACGATTTTGTTAACACTTTTAATAAGCCCAATAAGTGAATGGTTGTTGTCTTTAAGTGGAGACTATATTATTCCATTTAATGTTGTAGTGCTTTTCATGTGGTTGCTTACTTGTTTGACGCTATTTTTTGGAACTAAAATTAATAATAGAAAGGAGACAATGTTTCTTGTAGTTTTGTTTGGACTTGTCTTCCACGCGTCTGAATTACTTGGTATTTATGCTGGTAATACTATTCGTATTTGGCACTCGTATTTCTCTGTTAGATCAATTGAGTCCGTGGTTGTAAGCCGCAATATAGGTGATTTGCCGAGAATCTTTGATAACTATGTTTCAAGTCCAGCTTCTCCTATTATAGGCGGTGTTCTTTCTATCGTCTTAGGTTTAAACTCTGTAACAGTCATGATGTTTGGTTTTGTGTACATAATTGTAATCGTACTTTCGCTAGAAACTATTACAAAAACTATTGTAAAGGAAGAAAATAAAAACGAGAGACGTTTTCCCCTCTCCATGATTATTGCAATGTACTTTATACCCCATTCTGCCTTGATAGGCCATTATTCTCTAGCGTCTATATCGCTACTCTCTCTTATTGTTTTTATTCTGGTGAAAATAACCGAGTACGACAAAGCGACGAATCACACTTTTATTTTGAGCAGGCTTTTAACGTTGATACTTTTATGCTACTCTGCGTTAATGTACTATCTTCCGCTCTCATTTCTTATGTCGATTCTACTCCTCGTAGGGATATCCGCAAGTAAAGTGCCAGATCATGTCAAACGTATATCTTTAACTCTTTTCACAATAGCCTCTGCCTACTTTATTTACGTAGGATTCAGCTTCTACGACGACTTCAAAACATACATCAATGCTCTTACAGAATCGTTTAAACCAGAGCCATTCATTATTTGGTCTGAGAACGCTGCTAAACGCCTGGACCCCGTATTTCAGATATTATTATGGATGACCCGCACATACCCTTTAACTCTTATATTCGTTTTAACCGGACTACTCTATGCTTATAAAGCTAAACCTTCCCTCAGGTTCTTGACATTACTCGGCATTGTTGGTGTCATTGGAGCTCTCAGCGCCAAGTTCTTTCATATACTATCAGATTATACTGCTCGCCTCGACGTCTTAGTATCATTAGCCATACCGTTGGGGTTATATTATGGAGCACAGTTAATCAAAAGAACATTAGAGAAAATTAATTTAAAATCTACCCCTATCCGAGTCTTTGTCTTCTTACTTCTTATTTTAATGATAACAAATTCTATTTCATCTTGGTTCTTCTCGGGGCTACTGTATCCAGCGTCCCCAAAGTCGGCATCTGATCACCATTATTACATCGACGAATCATTTAAGACAGCAATATATGTTGGAAATATGCAAGAGTGGTCGAGCAATGTAATTATATCAGCCAATTGGCGCTACGGATATTTGAAATCAATTTATGGGATCAAATTATGTTGGGAGTACTCCGTGATCATCGACTCTTATGCTGGCGAGCAAACTATTATAATAGTTTTATCCGATCTTTCTAAAGATTTTCCCGATTACGCTAGCCCGCCATTAGGCAATGAAAAATGGGCTAGACTACACGAATCCTTAAACGTTATGTACATGTCTTCGCATTCTAGGATATTCATGCGAGGATAGGTGAAGACAATGATCATAGTTTTCATAGGCACCGTGGCCGCTGGGAAATCTACCCACAAGAAGCTTTTGGGGCAGTATTTTAAAAGTAGAGGTGTGAGATTTAGAACTCTAAATATAGCTGCTCTTGGAGGTTTAAGCAAGATAATTCAACTTTTAAGTAAAAAGTGGTTGATACAACTTGAACGAAATAGTTCATGGGTTGCGTTTAAAGTAAGGATGATGCTACTGGCGGACATAATTTGGATAAGTGCCTTTAACTTGCCATTACTTTTTATAATGGACAAGATTCTAAGATGCACCTTGATAATTGAGGATTATTTTATAACGAGTATCATGGACTATTTATATGTTACCTCAAAATGGTATCGTGCTAAATATCGTTCTAACAAGTTGTGTTATAGTAGGAGCATGATAACTCGCATATCAATCTCTTTAAGTATAAGAATGCTTAGAATATTTCCAATTCGACTACTTATATTTATGGATGCCAAGGATAACGAGCTAGAGAAACGTCAAAAGGCTAGAGGAACTTTTGAAGTTCCAGACTACGTTAAATTTAGGAGAGCGGTGTTGTCAAAGCTTTTAAGTATTGTCGATAGTGGACTTATATTGAGAATTGATACGTCAAATCGCTCCATTACGGATGTCCATCTTGAAATAGTTAAAGCGCTCACTTCTTTAGGGATGTCTTTATGAGTCAATATACCAATGGCCATGCTGAGATTAAGGTTTTATTTCAGGGTATTGACTCTTTACATCATTATTATGTGATACTTCCGAAGTATATCGAAGCTTTAAATAAAGAAGTCAAAATAGAAGTGTTTGCACCTGCCTTATTGGAAATTCCAAAAGAGATTAACCTTGTTCTTAAGAGATACGGCAAGCTTCCAAGCTTAACATCTTTAGCACGATCTGCTTTACTATCACAAAAAGTTGAATTATTAGCAAAAATGATAGCAAAAATAGAAGCATCAAAATACCACCTGGTACACCTTAACGAACCATTCATCAATAGTACTAAGGTACTCATTTCTGACGCGTCAAAAACTCCTAAGATTCTCACATTTCATGATTCCAATATAATTAATTATCATGAAAAACAAATAACAGAACTTAAACATGTAGCAGGAAAAACTACCGCTGTTGTTGTGCCAAGCACTTGGCTCAAAAACCTCTTTTACGAGAAGGTTGGGCTTAAACCGCTAGTTATACCCCACTGTATCGACTTAGCTATATTTAATCCATTTATAAAAAGGAGTTGGGCTAGGAGTTATCTGGGAATAAGCAAAATTAAAAAAATCGTGTTGTGGAATGGAAGACTTGATCCCGATAAAGATCCTACCACTATGATTGATACTATAGAGTTAATAGCTAAAGAGGATAAAGAATTAGTATTCGTTTTGAAATATCGGATAAACTATTATGATCCGAATTACACTATGAAAATACTAAAGAGGCTTGAAAAACTAAAGGGGGTTCTTAAAGATAGATTAAAATTGATCAGAAATATACCCCTTCATAAACTGCCCATTCTATATAGGGCAGCTGACTTATATTTCACAACTTCTCCCCTAGAATCTTTCTCTCTAGCAACAGCGGAGGCTATGGCATGTGGTTTACCCGTGATTGTGCCTAAGTCTTCTGCACTTCCAGAAGTTGTAGGTGATGCTGGATTGTACTGTAGCGTAGGAGATTCCAGAGAGTTTGCAGAAAACATATTAAAAGTTTTGAGCGATGAGAAGTTATCTAAGTACTTGTCGTACAAAAGTTTAAACAGAATATTCCATAACTTTCACCCAGCCAAAATCTCTAAACGGTATGTGGACTTATATAAGACGGTATTAGGTTGTAGGGGATATTAGGATGCCGCAGTTAGAGATAGTCTTCATATTTTACCCGTGGGAAACAATCGGCGGTGCTATTACTAGAACTGTAAATCTAATAAAAGCGTTAAGTAAGCATTATAGAATCAACTTTTTAATTTTACCTCCAAGAAGATTGACGGTTTTAGCCTCATTGATGAAAATGCTTAGTGACTTGGAGAGAAAAAACCTCATTAAGGTATATATCATACCCACGAAGATCAGTAAATTGCGAGTCGAAGAATTCGATTTCAACATGTTTGCAAAAACACTAGTGAGCATTTATAAATTTTTACCTAAGCGCTCCCAAAAACCGAAATATCGCTTTGTCCTTTATTCACGTCATCCTCTTTATTTAATGTTCGCGTCTAGTCTTGCTGGAAAACCGCTTGGTATTCCATCAATAACGGAAATTCATCATCATATTTATGCTGGATATCGAAACGCGGTTCTCCGTTTCTTGTTAAAAATATTAGAGTGGTTAACATTGAATATTTCAACTCTTATTGTTGTCAACTCAGAAGTCTTTTATAATGAACTACGTAATGGAGCATTGAAGTTACATCCGGAAAAATTAGTGCTTATTAGAAATTGCATAAATTTAGAAGAACTAACATATTTAACCAAAAAAGAAACGAATTTAGGTCTAACTGAAAAATTTGATGGCGATCTTATCGGTTTTGTGGGGAGTTTAAAGCCGGAGGAAGATATTATAACGCTTCTTAAAGCCTTTAAAACAGTTCAACAAAGTAGAAGTAACACCTATCTAGTAATTATAGGCGGTGGGAGAGCTGTAGAACTCTACAAACAAATGGTTAAGATATTAGGATTAGAAGAGCGCGTTATTTTCTTAGGTGAAAAAAGTCATGAAGAAGCGATAAAGATTATGAAAAAGCTAAAAATCTTCATCGCTTTAAGAGGGCGGAATCCCAGAACCGAGATGGCTGCCCCATTAAAGATTGTTGAAGCCCTTGCACTTGGCATCCCTGTTATTGCAACAGACCTTCCATCAATCAGGGAAGTTGTTCAGGATGCGGCAATTTTAGTTCCTCCCGGCGATTATAAGGCTGTAGCTGAAGCCATATTAAACCTCCTTAATGAGCCTGCACTGAGACAGGCACTCGTAGAGAAAGGAATTAGACGGATCGTGAATTTAAATTGCGAAAATGCGATACTTCCATTACTGCAAGCTTTAGGCGTTATAGCAAACGCAAGTCAGAAAGAAACCGAACTAATAAAAGAAGATCCCAGCATGCAGATACACAAGACTACTACATTTTGTTAGCGAGGGGATCAGCCCTCTCGACAGTCCTCCCATAATAGAGAGAAAGTGCTAAAATATTTATTGAACCAGAATAGTTTTAGGATCTCATCCATGTAAAGTGAACATTAGAGGATAACCATGTTATGTTTGAACAATTTTGTAATCGTAGGAGTCAGTAATGAAACGCTCTCAGAGATAGCTAAACAGATCACTTCGTCTACAAGCCTAAAAGTTAAGGAGGTGATCTACCCTTCGATTAAAATACTTCTAGGATTTCAAGACGCGGAATGTATGCGAAGCAATGAAGACTATACCATCTTCTTTAATGGCGTCTTCCTTGGTGAAACGCCAACCTCTTTATTTAGCTCAATTATTAACAACTTCGAGGATTTCGTTAGAGATTATCAGCATCAAGGAGTTCTTGCTCTTATTAATGCTAGAGAAGAAGTTATCAAAGTAGTGGGAGATCCCGCGTCTACCAGAACAATCTTCTACTTAACGACTCCAAAGATGTTCATAATATCCACTGACATGGAGTTGCTAAAATCTATTGCAAAGATTTTAGATATTCAGCTTGAAGCAGATATTTTAGCCATTTATGAGATCATATTATTGGGAAGTATAGTTTCCAGGAGGACTATGTACAAGAAAGTTGAGAGGTTGCTTCCCGGCGAATACATTGTTGTGAAGCCCGCTGAAAACAGCACCTTAGAATTCGCGGTAAAACGTTATTGGGACGTCTCCTCGACAATTACAGAGTATAAAGAAGATAAGGGTGCTATAATTTCTCTCGTAAAGACGATGAACGTACAATTAAAACAGTTTTGTGAAGAGACCGATGGATCAGAGGTCGTGATACCTATTTCAGGAGGAATAGATTCAACTCTTTTATTACTTCTCGCTACAAAAGCTGAAAAGTGCTCACATATTCATGCTGTACATGTAAACCTAGGAGTCTATCAAGAGCTACTATTCTCCAGACTCGTCGCAACTATCTTTAAAGTACCCTACACATACTCTGTCTTATCCAATACATTACTAAATAATACTTATATCCAAATGCTCAGCAGGTTGTTGAGAATTATAGGATATCCCAGAGAGGGTGATGCTTCACTACCATATTTGATCCTGGCACAACATATTAAAGGTGTTCGCTTTTCTTTGGGAGGAGACGACTCCGATTCCATCTTTGGGGGATACGATTATTACAAGTATTTCGGTGCTCAGCTGATAATGGAGGAGAAAATTGGAAAACTCGTAAAATTATTAAGAATACTTAGGAAGTACAACTATAATCGAGAAAAGCTAGCTTCGATTATTTGCAAAATAATTCGTCAAGCTATTTTCCGTTATCATCCATTGAGATACTTTTATTTTAAGCTATACTTACGCAAAATCTTAACGCCCAAAGGTAAAAGATTGGGTAAAAAAATCGCACAATATCTTGCCGAAGTGAGTAGAGAGCTGTATGAAGGACCTCCACAAAGATATTACCACCATATTTTGGCAAAAATACCGACGTATAAGACATCGCACCTCGTTCACACCCGTGTTAAAGCCGACGAATATCACGAGATTATTGTGTATCTACCCTTCGCCACGAGGAAGATATTGGAAATAATTATGAAGATCCCCGCTGAATACTTCTTTTTCCCGATAGGGTCTAGAAGTTTAGCAAGACTACTTCTCAAATATTTTGGAGTGCCTCCAGCCATATATCTTCAGCTAAAAAGTGGGTTCAGTCTAACAGAACAAGCTCTCAAAGATTCTAGGATTCTACAACATATAATTGAGCGTGTAAAGAATTGTTGGGTTTCGGAATACATTAATGTCAACAAGCTGACCCCACTTCAAATTCATAGCATTTACAACGTATGTGAATTGACTTCGTAGAAAAACTATTGTCTCCACCTTGTTGATTCAATTGATAAATTACATATAGAACAATATAGCCATGAGCACCCAATGATTACCTTAACATAACTACTTGCACTTGTTTATTTTCATTGATGCCCTTCATTATCTAACAGAAGTATCTCTAGGGTGTCTCTACATGTTGAGTGAAAAAGCCCTGGTATTGGATATGGTTGTGGAAGATGTCTATACTACGATTCTCCATTTTCCAGTATCTCACTACATATCAGGTTGGAACCTGGTTAACAGAACTTGGCATATCTTGGTATTTGTCAAAACTGAGGATGGAACTATAGGAATCGGTGAAGGCACTCCCTATTGGAGTAGTGTGTACGAGGACTATAGAGAGACTCTTCGGCTTTCTAAGATGATAAATAAGCAACCTTTAGATAAAGCACTTACCCTCCTGAAAACTGATGAATCTGAAAAATTTAGGGGAAATGGCAGAGTTAATTATGGGGCTTTCCTCGCCTTAGAAAGCGCTTTACTGGACGCCTCCTCTAAAATCTCTAGAAAGGCTATAGCTGATCTCCTTGGTGGAGTTTATAGAGTGGAAATACCTATCGCTGGAACAGTTTTCCTTAAGCATTCATCGAAAATGGCTGAGGAAATAGAAAACTATATAAGAAAAGGTGTGAGGCACGTCAAGTTCAAAATACCACCAAGTCTAACTGAGTTGGAAGTAGTCCTCAGAAACATTAAGGATGTAATACAGCGGATCGGTGTAGATGTGGTTCTACGAGCTGATGCAAATGAATGCTTCAAGAATTTTGATAAAGCATATCGGGCACTAAAGCTCATGGAAAATTATAATATAAGCATAGTTGAGCAACCAATGCCTAGATATAACCTTAGAGAGATGAGTAAGCTTAGAAAGGCATTCTCGCCCACAGTTAAAATTATGATTGATGAGAGTTTGAAGAAACCTGACGACATAGAAGTTCTCTCAAGTCTTGAAGCCGCTGATGTTATCAACTTCCATCCATCGAAACTTGGTTGTCTTGCAATTACACGTGAGACTATGCTAGCAGCAAAGAAGCAAGGCTTCGAAGTGCAAATAGGATCAGCACTTATGACCGAGATAGGGTTAACGCATTACCTTAACCTGGCCGCTTCACTACCTAGTCTCGATCATCCCTTGGAAGAAATAGGGTTAATAAACCTGTACGGATACTCTGTTATTTGTAACTCAGAAAAGCACCTTATAAAGAACGGCAAGATACAGCTATTATACAATACACAAAGTTTGCAAATTAATATTGATAACATAAAAAGACATCAATTAAGCAAGAACCATTATCTTTTACAGTTGTTGCTGTCGGAACTCAAATACGTCACAAACATTATTAAATAAAATTTTTCTTATTCTGGAAAGTGGGATTTGATAAATGAAACAACTCTTAATTAAGGGTGGACGCGTAACTGTCGACGAGTTTCCAGAACCAGTGGCAGGGTTAAGTGAGGTTCTTGTAGCAAATGCCTTCTCTGCTGTTAGCGTTGGAACTGAGAGAGCAGTAATACTGGAGGCGAGGAAAGGAAAAATCCAAAGAATATTAGAGATTCTTAGAGATGAGGAGCTTCGACGTAAAGCTCTTCAACATATTAAATCGCATGGTTTATTCAAAAGCTACCAAGTATGGAATCAGATCACCGCCTCTTCCACTACAAGTATTCCCCTTGGATATTCCTCGGCCGGAATAGTTATACAAGTAGGCAGCAACGTTGTGGATTTGAACGTTGGAGACGCTGTTGCTTGTGCCGGTGTTGGGTATGCAAATCACGCGGAACTTGTTGCGGTGCCTAGGAACTTAGTGGCAAAAGTTCCTGAAGGTGTAGATCTTCTGGAAGCGTCTTTCACCACCGTTGGAAGCATAGCGCTACACTCTTTGAGACTAGCTAACGCTCAACCAGGAGAGTACGTGGCTATAATCGGCGTGGGATTGATTGGTTTAATAGCTGTCCAGCTTGCCAAAATGTTTTCAATCTAAATGTTATAGCTATTGATGTAAATGAAAAGAAGTTGGAACTAGCCCAAAAACTCGGCGCCGATAAAGTTATAATGTTACAATCCGATAATAAAGCGGAAATAGCATATCGCGTTCAAAAGTTCACGAACAATAATGGAATAGATGTAGCCATAGTAACGGCTGCAACAAAGAGCAGTGTTCCAGTAAACCTGGCTCTTGAGATTTTGAGAAGTAGAGGAAAAGTTGTCGTTGTCGGAGATGTGGGAATGAAAGCCAACCGAGATCTAATGTACAGAAAAGAAGCGTCCATTATAGTATCGAGAAGCTACGGACCGGGACGCTATGATCCGGTATACGAAGTTAAGGGTATAGATTACCCAATAGATTACGTCAGATGGACACTAAACAGAAACATGCAATTCTTCCTAGAACTATTGAAAAATGGAAAAGTTCAGATGAAGCCTTTAATCTCTAAAGTGGTCAGCCTCAACGAAGCACCACAAGTCTATGAAGAAATCGTTAAGGGCAAAGCCAACTATATGGGAATTGTAATATCCTACGAATACCAGAAATATCTAAATGGACAACTAAGAAACAAAATATACCTAGCACAAGTAAGAACTCCGGAAGAAGCCGTCTCTACCCCCCGTAGAGTAAGTGGCAAGGTAAGGCTTGGAATAATAGGGGCTGGCAATTTTGTGACCAACGTTATATTGCCTATTCTTCTAAAGGATCTATCAAGCCTATATGAAGTAGTAGCTATTTCAACAAAACATCCAAATACATGCAAAGATATCGCTACGAAGGCCGAAGCAAAGTATTGTACAACAAACTACAAAGAGATTTTGGAGGATAAAAATGTAGATGCTGTGCTAATAGCAACTCCCCACAATACACATGCAAGAATTGTTATAGATGCATTAAAAGCTGGAAAAGCCGTCTTCGTGGAAAAGCCTATAGCAATAAATGAGAAAGAGCCAGACGAGATATTTGAAGTGTATAAATATAATCCTTTACCGATAACAGTTGACTTTAACAGGCGATTTTCACCTTTTATGTATTTGTTAAAAGACTCAATTACAAGCGATACACCCATTTATGGAATATATAGGGTAAATGCTGGGTTCATACCTCTAAATCATTGGATTCAAGACCCTGAAATCGGTGGTGGGAGAATAGTTGGGGAAGTATGCCACTTTGTAGACTTCTTCAACGCTCTGTTAAGGATACCTGCTGAAGAAGTCGTCGTTAGCGCCATCCCCGTCGATAACAGAGCAGTGATCGCTAGGGACAATATTTCTACAACCATTAAATGGCGTAATGGTTCATTAACAACTATACATTACGCAAGCATCGGCTCCCCCCTATTGCCTAAAGAATACGTAGAACTTTATACCGAAGGGAAAACAATCATAATTGAAAACTTCACGAAAATGAGTATTTTCGAGAAAAACGACGTTCGGACAATTAAACTTCCAAAGCAAGACAAAGGGCATAAAAACCACCTTATCGAGTTCGCAAAATTGATCAAAGGCGAAAAATCTGATATTCCTCCCTTTGAAGAATACCTCTACAGCATGAAATTGACGTTCGAAATTGAAAAGCGACTAAGAAGAACGCAACTATAATGTCTCATCTCAAAGATTGATTACAGGCAAATTTGGACTAAGAAATCCACATTAGCTTTAAGCTCGAAAAGCTATAAGCTAGTTACCTGAATGGACAAGATAATAGTCAAACTTGAAACACTCGCAAGGTATCTATGTTAAGCATTACAAATACAAGAAGTCGCATATTGTATTTTATATATCATATAATTCTAGTAAGTGTTAAGCTATGTACATAATAAAGAGTTAAAATCAATAGATACTGAATTATTGACGTTATGATTTACGTTTATTCCGATAAACAAAATAATGAGGGTCCACATTCCTAACATATTTTCATCCCTGCTGGAAGAACAAGGGAGGCCTGAAAAGTGAATGCGTTTATATAAAAACTATGTTACTAGCAACATCGTGATAAATGTTATGGTCCAGTATTTAATTCTAGCTGAAGCAAGATTAAACAGAAGTGTAATAAAATATCAAAGTAATCCCACCAGGAGAGCCATCTATAAACAGAATCAAAAAATTTTTACTATATTACGTTGATCATATAGTGTAATAGTAGAATTGTGTGGTGTAGTATATGAGCAACGATAGTTACAACAATATTACAGTCATTGGTTTGGGATATGTTGGTCTTCCTACTGCTATTGTTTTTGCTTCTAGGGGATTGAGGGTTGTTGGTGTTGATGTTGATGTTGACAAGGTCAAAGCTGTAAATGAGGGTAAGTGCTACATTAGGGAGCCTGGACTCCCAGAGCTACTCAGGGATGTTGTTTCCAGGGGTTTGCTCCGTGCTACTACTGATGGAGCATCTGCTGTCAGGGGGAGCGATGCTGTTGTAATTGCTGTTCCAACTCCTGTGAAAGGTGACGATGTTGATCTTAGCTACCTTATGTCTGCCCTAAAAGTTGTCAGAGACAATATTCATGAAGGGTTGCTTGTCGTTATAGAGTCTACTATTCCCCCTGGGACTACCGTCAATATTGTTAAGCCGTTTCTCGAGGAGTCTGGGTATAGAGTGGAGGAGGATTTCTACCTGGCACACGTACCGGAGAGGATTGCCCCGGGTAAGGCTATTGAGGAGCTTACAAGGGCTTCACGAGTTGTCGGTGGTGTTGGCCCTAGATCCACGGAGAAGGCTTTAGAGATCTATGGAAGGGTTAACTCTAATTTATTGGCTACGGATGCTACTACAGCCGAGTTCGTCAAGGTGATTGAGAACACCTTTAGAGATCTAAACATTGCTTATGCTAATCTCCTCGCGTTAATAGCTGAGAAAATAGGCGTTGATGTCTTCGAGGCTGTGAGACTCGCGAACACTCATCCAAGAGTGAAAATACATTTACCTGGAGCAGGCGTTGGAGGTCCTTGCTTAACTAAGGATCCCTACATGCTCGTTAAAACCGGGGAGAACGTGTTCGGGGTAGACCTGATTAAACTGGCCAGGAGCATTAACGACTACATGCCTAAACACGTTGTAGAACTTGTTGAAAAGACCTTGGAAAGCATTGGCAAGAGCGTTAAGAACAACAAGATAGCTATATTGGGAACTGCTTACAAGGCAGACGTAGACGATCCAAGGGAGAGCCCTGCTAAGACGATTATAAAAGAGTTGTTATCCCTTGGAGCAAAGGTTGTTGCTTACGATCCCTACTGTCCCGAAACCTTTGGCGCGGAGAGAGCTGAGAGCTTGGAGGAGGCTCTTAGAGACGCTGATGCTGTAGTTATTGCTACAGATCACACGGTGTTCAGAAATCTCGACCTGGACGCTGTGAAAAGACTTATGAAAGACAAACCCGTAATAATTGACGGTAGAGGGATTATAGACTATCGGAAGGCCAGAGAACATGGGTTCTTATACTGCGGTGTAGGAGTTGGAAGATAGCTCTACACGTAAATGGTACCGTGTTGTAATCGAGGTCAAAGAGGTCAGGGGTTACTGCCCAGTCTATAAAGTTGGAGATAGAATAGTTGTTGAAAAATTCTACGTAGACACTGCAAGATCCAGCAACATCTGCATGCACGCACTAGTATCTATGGCGACACTCCTCTCAGCTTTTATGAAGGGTTACTCGGCTAAATTACTTGGAATCGGAGATAGAGATGACATTGGCTATGTTCAATGCCCGGATCCTGGACCCCCCTATACCAGGGGCGGCACAGTCATCTTCGAGCTTAAGAGGGAGGTTGTAGAATGAGCGTAGCCGTTGTTGTAGGAACCAGGCCTGAAATCATAAAAATGGCCCCGGTTATCAAGGAGCTGGAAAAACGCGGAGTAGAATACCTGTTTGTACACACGGGTCAACACTACGATTATGAAATGAGCACAGTATTCATAGAGGAGCTCGGGCTTCCAAAACCCCATATAGGTTTTGAGTTGGGAAATTCTAATCCAGCAGCCCAAATAGGCGAAATGATGGTTAAGCTCGAGAACGCTATTAGATCCAGGGGGAGGCCCCCCAAGATCGTTCTTATCCAGGGAGATACCAACTCCATGCTAGCTACTGGTTTAACCGCTCTAAAAATGGGTATTCAACTAGGCCATGTCGAAGCAGGCCTTAGAAGCTACGACTGGAGGATGCCGGAGGAGCATAATAGAAGGATGATAGACCACGTATCCAACTACCTATTCGCACCCACGGAAATAGCTAGGAGAAATCTCATACAGGAGAATGTTTGGGGAGAAATACATGTAACCGGAAACACTGTTATCGACGCTGTCGACATGTACTTCGATCGAGTTGAGAATGCTGAGCAGAAAGTATTGGAGAATGTTCCCTTCGACGAATATGCCCTAGTAACCTTCCACCGGGCTGAAAACGTAGACAATGTAGACACGTTAAGAAACTTCGTCAGGATCCTTCAGAGATCTCCCATACCTATAGTATTCCCCATACACCCCAGAACCAGGAAAAGACTAGAGGAGCACGGACTCCTGGGTGCGGTCGAGGAATTAAAGCACATCAAGCTCATGCAACCCCTAGGCTACTTCGAATTCCTTGCACTCATGAGGAGATGTAGAGTAGTGTTAACTGATTCTGGGGGACTACAGGAAGAGGCCACACATCCAAGAATAAGGAAGTTCGTCCTAGTACTTAGAGAGTCGACAGAGAGGCCTGAAGCTGTTCTAGCAGGCTTTGCCAGAGTCGTAAGTGTAAACCCGGTAGTTGTCCTAGCCGAGTTAGAGAAAGTTTTAAGCGAGGAAGTGAAACTACCAGACAAATCACCCTTTGGTAACGGCCAAGCAACTAAAAGAATCGTAGACGTGATCCTAAATAAACTCGCCTAAACCACCCATTCACTACCCCGCTATTACGAATTATCCAGCCGTCGTGGCCGCGGGACGCATACTTTAGGGTTGAACAGGCTTCATATGAATTGTAGGCGTTAATGAAAACCGCTGATTCATACGTTTTTGTTTTAATTTAGTGGTGGCGTTTTCAGCAGGGTTGTATGCTGTGGCCCAGGGTATTGATTAGTGTTGAATTACAACTCATCCGGGGTTGTGCAAATGGGTCTAGGGTTTGGGAATGCTGGTGTTTATGGGTGTGTTTTTCTAGGCGAGTATGTGTTTTAGTTTCTCCGGGTTTATGAGTGGGAGTATTGAATCTCTGGCTTCTACTCCTGTGTTTTGGCTGGTTCGGCAAGGAGTTTCCGGTATATTGTTTGCTTGATCTCTTTTGTAATGGGTGAGAGGTTGTCTGCGTAGTCTACTGGTAGTGGTATTCCTGTTTCGCCACTGACTCGTATCAGGTTTGAGACTAGGTTGTCCTTGCTCAGTGAGTTGTTGGTTGCGTGCTCGGTCTTGACTGTTACCGGGTATGTTGTGACTGGGGCTCTGTTGTAGGATTGCTTAACCGTGGAGCCTCTTGGCACGTTTTTCACTACGGATTCATACTATCTAAGTCTGGCCTCCAGCTAATCCTCCGACATCCCGGGCCTTTCCCGGAGTCTTCTCAACTCCTTGTAGATCTTGGGGTGGGAGCTGGCTGTTACGTGGTTGGAGGGCTCTAGGGTCAAGCTTATAACTGTTTTATTGCTGAAGCCTTTTGCTTACGCGTTGTTCTCGAAGACTGTTGCCTTGTGTGTTCTAATGGTTGGTGTAGTGTTTAACCGGATGAGGGGGGCTTTGTCTTCTGCGGGAAGGGTGTTGAAAAGGTGTGTGGTTTACGGGTTGGGATTGGGCAAGGGAGGGTTGTGCTTGCTTTTTCGTTAATGCTGTCTTGGTTGCTTTATACAGTAGTATCCACCCTATAACGCTCACTACTGCTGCTACGGGGAGTATGATGCCTAGTGCTGTCCCCGCGAGTATTAGTTTAGCAGAGGTTTTGAAACCGCTCACACCTGTGAACTCTTCAAGCTTGAACAAGCCTAATGCTAAACCTATCTCCCCGATAAGCCTCAGTATATCCGCAACCGTTAGCAAACCACTCATTAAAGGCAACATGATGCTGATGAATAATAGTGCTGAGAAAACACCATACCCTACCTGAACCAGGGTAGTAGGCGTGGAGAAATCCTCGAGACTGTACTCCTTGAAGCGTGTGAAAGGCGGTATTAAGTAGCCGAATATTGTTAAAACATAGACTACTGCAACAATAATCTCCACCACAATTATGAATCCAAGAGTAGCTAGAACAGGAATCCCACCGGGAGCTACCGTGTTCTGAGTCAAAACCAGTAGCGATAAACCACCGAGCGCGGCAAGGATTAAAACACCCGCAGCCCTAACCACCAGCATTAAAACAGCACCAATCCTCAGCTTCTCCAAGCCCTCGGTAAATCTATCACTCATCTGGTCCGACTCGTGGGTCTCGCCACTTGAAGGAAGAACCTCCGACGTCGAACCCCTAACACAATATACTCCACGCGACAATATATTTGCTTTACAACCAGGGATCAGGCAATACCATGCTTTCCAAAAACACGTTGAAGCCAAACCCTCCCAGGCAACCACCTGCTCTCCCGCATACACTGCCGCGGTGAGATAGAGTTTCCACAAGGGAATCTATATACTTGGCATTACTTAACGTATATAGGGCTGTGCATGAGTGCTGCGCCCGCTAGGTTTCACGGAGTTATAGTCCCTCTTATAACACCGTTCAAAGAGGATTTCTCAATAGATGTTTGCACTAGGCCAGTGAATTAAAGAAAGGATAATGATGAGTGAACGGATACTCCAGTTTAAACGGACATAGCAACGTACGCACCGCCGTATTTTAAACCTTCACGACCCATAGTGTGTAGGAGGTGGTGAGAAGCGGGCCCCGTAGAACAGTCTTACATTAAGGGAATGGAGTCGCTAGTAGGGCATCTAGAATACTTTCTCATGAATGTCTTCCAGGAAGACTTTATTAAAAAGGAATATGCGAAGCTTATTAGCTATACTCCGAAAAGTAGGCCCGAGGAATTACACTATTTAACTGTGCCAAATATTCATAGAGTCGCTGAGTGGTATAGGCTGTTAAAAATTATCAAAGAACGTGAATACTCTTTCGATCTCAACTTCTCAAGCGATATAGAGGAGTTCATGAAATTGTTGCTGTTTACGATCTCCTTCAACATATTGCTACAACAGCACGTGGTTTCACTAAACAGTAAGGAGATCATGGGGGCATTAAAAGATAGAGATAGGTTTGAATCATTAATGTACGAAGTCATAATAGCCTCCAACTACTCCTCCCGCGGCTTTAATGTTAAATTCCCGGAACTCTACGGAGGTAGAACCGATATTCATGCCGAAAAAGGTGGGGTGGAAGTTCATGCCGAGTGTAAAAAGCTTAGGAGAAATGCACGGTATGAAGATATCGCCAAAAAGGTAGGCTCTTGGCTTCATCAAGAAAAACTAAGCATCTTGTTAGACATTACTTTGCAGAAAACCCCTCGTAGCACCGATGATGTTGAGAGAGTCGTAGAATTAATAAAGAAAGCGGCTAATGATAGAAAACCATTAGAAAGTGGTGAAGTAAGGGTCTTTCTTCAAAAACTCCCTGAACTTGTAGAAGGGCCTTTCCAAATAATTATCCAAAATCCCGAAGATGTAGAATTCGTCCTTGGCATATCATACGCTGGAATCTTTACTGATGGTCTGCAGGTTAAAGAACCTAAAATGATTATTTTGAGGAATCCTAACAAGTATATTGAAGTTAGTAAACAATTACGCAACGTGTTAGAGAATGCTCATGAGCAACTTAAAACGGCCGGTAGCGGATATAAAGTTATTTACGTGGATGTTTCCGAGGTAGCCGGAAAACCTGTACTTCAATTACCTGAGATTATTAGATTAAATACAGGACCGGAATTACTGTTTGGAAAACTCGAGGAATTTGTCAGGAGTTGGCTTGAAGAGCATAAAGGTGTTGATGGTGTTCTATTAACCCAACCAAAACTCTATATGGATCCGCTGGGAATTCCTTATGCCATATCTGTTGAAAACAAAACCATAACATCTTATACTGCACCTGGTTGGACCGTGATGATGGAGGCTGTTCCATTTCCTAAAAACGCGCAACCAGAAATTCTAGTCAATTTAGGAGTGGACTTCGCCAATAGAGGCATTTATAGACTAGCAGAGCTTTATTACAGAAAGGCAATAGAGCTAAAACCGGATCTAAAAGAGGCCTACAATAATTTGGGAAAGCTACTGATTAATTTGGGGAGAATCCAGGAAGCCATGAAATACTTAGACAAAGCCTTAGAAATTGATCATAATTATGTTCCAGCTATAATAAATAAGGGAATAGCACTTACCAACACCGGAAGATATGAAGAAGCTTTAGAGTATTTCAATAAAGCTGTAGCTCTCAATCCTAGAGAAGAAAAAGCCTGGTATAATAAAGCCCTGATACATTACTTCCTAGGACGAATAGATGAAGCAAATAAATGTCTACTTAAGGCATTAGAAATAAACCCAAACTATGAGGAGGCATTGATACTTAAAAAACACATAGAACATTTGAACGAAGAGTACGCTAATAAGTAAGAAACCCCGAATTATTAGTATGCACCATGGATGATACACAGATGTAACAGAGGCCGTAACCACGCTATGAACCCTCTCTTAAAAACCGCAATGGAGAAGGCTTTCCTACTCCATAGATTACCAGAACGTTAGTTAGGCTTTTCCTCGCAGTATCAAGATATTACATTAGATGCAATAATCTAGGAGAGCCAGTGCAGGAGCTATCGACTCCAGAGGGCTTGAAGAATATTTAAATTGGCGACACAGATGATTACAGGGTTGCAGTACTGAGGACAGCCGTCCTACCTAAGACTACAAAGTTTCTAAACTGCCATGTCTACCCTATGGGACTAGACGAAGACTTACCCGCATCTACACAGGGCAGTGTACGATGCCTACGTTTCCGGGGACCTGGGGAGAGCCCTGGAGGCTTGGAGGAGGCTGCTAAGCCTTGTTAAAGTATACGACTACTCGACATCATACCCGACAGCGGTTAAAACACTGCTCAAACTGCTTAAAACACCTGTAAAACCCTATGTAAGGCCCCCGCTAACACCTGAGAAACCCGTGGTTGAGGAAAACATTAAAAGGATTGTGGAGGAACTAGGCATTCCACCGTTAAGCTAGCACTCCTAAAACACCCCGGGGTTTTTTCCTACCCGTTTTAAGGTTTTGTTTAAATTCTAGAACAAACTAATCATACATAGGCTGCAAGCAGAGGATTTGGATATCGGTGCTTCCACCGGGGTGTACATTCTGAGGCTGAGCAAGCCGCTGATCGCTGTCCTTGTCGCTGTCTCATGCCTCAGGCTCATACCCTGGTTTGTAAACAATACTGCTTATTCAACTGATACATGGCCCTTGCTGAAGCTGGCCGCCCTGCTGGAGGCTGAGCCAGGGGTTAGAATACTCGAGCTTGCCACGCACCATGCTAAATACCGTTTCCCGTCCTAGGTCGTGGTGGGTTTTGCTAGGATGGGTTGTGTCTCGACTCCGTGTTTCATTGTGGTCACTGACCACTCTACGTGGAGGTCATGGACACCTTTCAGGAGGCAAACGGCATGACCCCCTACATCTAAGGTGTATTTTTTGACTAGGTTTACTGCTCCTACCACGTCTCGGTCGTGTGTGAAGCCGCAACCAGGGCACTTCACATATCTTGGTTTCCACCCAGCCCTCTGGGCACTGCCCGTCATCGGGGCGAGCTTGGAGCCGCAAACGGGGCAAGTTGAAGAGGTATGAGAGGGGTTAACGAAGACGAGTGGTACACCGTTCTCGAATAGTTTCTCAACTATTAACGCCTGCACGCCTCTGATACTAGACTGTTTTAATCTATGCACGTCGAGACCATTTAGTTTCTTATTTCTCTCTATAACCTTGTCTTGGAATTTCTTGGGCAGCCTCTCGAGAACAACCAAGCCGTCTTCTACGATACCAACAACTTTCTTTGCCAGCTTGTATTTAATGTCTTTTTTCACGCTTCGCTCTCTAAGCTTCTCCAGTGCTACTTTAAGTCTTCTATTACCTTTAACTCCGAGAACACTACTCCACTTCTCTTGTATTGCAGACCTTCTATAAGCATAACCCAGTACAATCTTTGAGAAATCAGTGACTATGGTTATACATCTACCCGATGGATACTCGTATATTGTCACGTTGTTCTCGTTTATGTCAACGCCGTAGATTTTAGAAGGGATCTTATCGGCTAACACCACGTTTTTCTCGAAGACTACGTAGAGGTATAATCTGCCATCTATAATCTTCCACCTAGCAGAACTCCTGAGAGTCAACTCGCCATTATAATACCTCCAAAACTGCTTGTGAAACCCAAGTGGTATGTGCACCCAGCCCCTGTGAGTAGCTACCCCCACCCCTCTAAGCGTTAGCTTCCACAGTTGATTATCGCATCCAACACTCCATTTTTCAATTACGGGTTTATCCGTGTAGGCTACTCCCTTCTTCTTGAGCTTCACAAAACTCTTTAATCTCTGAGAGGCATCACGTATAGCCTCGTGTATGTAGTGTGATGGGATATCAGGGTATTTCTCTCTAAACAGCTTGTAGAGTGTCTTCTTCGCCTTTGTCCACGATGTAAGCCTGTTTCTCCACATGTACTCTAATGTCTCACTAAGTATCCTCCCATACACATGGTAGATATAGCTTAGTGTTTCAATCTTGGTCTTGGTTAGTAGAGGTGAAACAAGGACTACTGTTCTCCTAAGGATCTTTGACTGCTTGTTCAACTGCTTCCACCACTCTCTTATACTTGTGACTACGCTTACCATAGATTTTAGAGGCGAATGATGTAACTATCTCGACTAGGTCTTCTACTAGTTCTTGATAGAAGTCTCTGAGTGGTTCTTGAAAAACTACTCTGATCTCTACTCCATAGGCTTTGAATAATTCTTCAAGGTATTTAAAGCCAAATCTCGTCAGTCTATCTCTATATGCTACAAGCAATACATCGAATTCACGTCTTCTAGCCATTTCAATAAGCTTCAATAAACCTCTTCTATCTTCTTTGAGACCACTAGCAACGTCTTTAACTACTCCCACCAGCTTCCACCCATTTTCTTCAACATACTTCTTCAGCGCTTCTACCTGGTTTTCCAGCTCTTTCCTCTGATCAGCACTGCTCACACGGGCATATATAACAACACGAACCACTCTAGGAGTAACAATTGACTCCACGGAATCGCCGAGAATACGTTTAACCTCGCTCTCGGGTATTCGCCACCTACCATTAATATTAACAGCTCTAATCCTCCCCTCTTTTACCCACCTACGAAGAGTCCGATTAGCAATCCCAAGAACCTCGCAAACCTCCCTAGTACTATAATGACGCTCCAACAACAATCTCCGAGTACAAAAAACCTACAAAGACCTTAAAAAACCTTTACAACACAAACTGCTCACTACCCTTCTTTCACCCTGTTCACCAGTGCCTACTTGAAAGAGGTTTACGCTTACCCGGTTGCTCTGACCCTGCTACTCCTGGTAGCATGCAGGGGGAGGAGGGCTAGGTGGCTTGGAGTAGCTGCCGCATCAATAGGGCTCGTTCTCAGCCACCCGCTGACCACGCTGTACACGCTAGCATATCTTTCAGCACTATTGTACGTTGGAATCGTGGACGCTTTGAGAAATAATGCGGGGGAGGAGCCCGGGTCTTACCTGGACATTACACCAGCTATCATAGTACTGGGTGCTGCCTACGCGGTATCCACATTGTGGGCCGGTGTGCCCGAAACCCTTACCCGGGCAGACATAACGGTGCTTGCAGCCTACGCGCTAATCCTCCACGCCCCCTACCTAGCCTTAAACGGCAGTAAGCTCGGGGGTTTAATAGCAACGCTCGCCCTAGGCATCCTGGTGTTCGGGCTCGGCCCATACCTGTACTCCAGCATCCCGGGGAATGTAGCCATGTCCCCGTTGATCCTGCTCTACGCTACCCCACTACTCTTCCTAGCAACCTCGCCGCGGAGGGGTTGGAAAGGAGAGCCGGCAACCCTTAGCGCTGCGCCCGCTGTTCTACCAGTAGCCACCGGCCTGCTCTACCTCTTAACCTACGCCGGCTCCGCAGTATCCATTGCCCACAGGTTTCTAAACTACCTCGTCTACCCTGTAGGACTAGGGGTTGCTAAAGCCGCGAAGGCTAAGCCTCTGGCAACCGGGTTAATAGCCTTAGCATTCCTCGCATCCTCAGCCATGCTCGTGTACGGAGCCTCCACCGGCGGAGACCCCTACACCTTCTACTGGAGGTACACTGTGATGGATTTAGAGCTGAAGAGCTTTGTTGAAGCACACTCCTCCAGCCGTCTCCTGGGGAGCGCTAAATACTGGTATATGCTGGGCGAGGAGCACGCCTCCATAGACCTCGGGCTGGTAGCGGCCCTCGCGGACGAGGGGTTGGGCAGGAGGCTACTAGTGTTCAGCACGGAGGAGCTCCGCTACGGCTTCCCAGTAAGCCCTCTGCACTACGTTAAGCCATGCTTCAGCATGCAAGCTATCAGGGGCCTCGTCTACAGCAACAGCTACTCTTTCATAGGGGTTTTGTAAACCCGGCTGAAAACTACCTCGCTGAGCCAGGCGCTGAAGAAGCCCCGGCTTCCGTTGGGGAAGCTGGTGGGGGTGAAAAAGAATAAGGCGTGATGGGTTTTGCCTTAGCCCGGTGAGCATTTCTCGATTATTCTCCGAGCCCTTTCAACAGCATTCGCCAGGAAGCCCTCCCTGCTCGGCTCATAGGACCTCTTTCCGGCTGCTTCCAGGAACTCCTCGGCCTCGCCGCAGATTTCACGTAGCTGGCGGGCCCTGTGGTTCTCATCCAGCGGTTTCTCACCCTGGAGCTTAGGGCTGCCCTCCATGAATCCTTCTGCGAAGTACCAGTTCTTGAACCATGTGAAGCCGTTTTCAAGGAGCATGTAGCCTAGGCGTGTTAGGGGCGGGGGGACGCCTGCTTCGAGAGCCTTGTATGTTTCATCATCATAAACGTACTCGATAAACATCTTCTCCCCTGGGGAGAGCTGGCTTGCTAAGCACTTGACCAGGCTCTCCTCCTCTGGCGAGTTCACGTAGACGTATCTAAACTTTTTAACATAGACCTCGGGGAGGATGTGGAATATTTCAACCCATCCCCGGTAGAAGGGAGGTCTACCGTTGAACTTCTTCACAGCCAGCAGCCTAACCCAGGTCTCCCCCAGCCCCAGGTATACCTCGTGGTTAACCTCCTCGGGAAACCTCCCCTTCCTAGCCACTATCCTAGTCTCGAATGGTTTCAGGGTTTTGAAAACCTCTAAGCAATCCAAGCCTTCCCCAGCCACTTTCTACCTCCCCTGCGTCCCCGAAACCCTTACTATGAACTCCTTGAACATTTTCTCGAAAGCCTCCTGGCTCAGCACAGGCTTCCCGGCTGACTCTATAGGCGTGTTAGAGGGGTTTTGAACCGGGTAATTCCTCAGCCTCTCGCCAAGCCTCTCCTCAAAGGTTGACACGTGCGGGTTGACGTAGAACACTCCTACCGGTATCCTATCACCCCATTCAAGGCTTTTCTCAACAGCCCGCATCAGCTTAACACTGGCTTCCTCGGATGTTTTCACAACAGGGTCCCATCCAGGATCGTTTTCAAGCTTGTAGACTGCTTTCCTGTAGAAGTCAGCAGTGTACACGTCGTTGAATGTTACACAGGGCTGTAGGACATCTATGAACGCTGCCCCGCGGTGTTGAACAGCCATCTTGATCAAGTTCTTCAAGTACGCTCCGTCGAAAGCATAGCCTCTTGCAACGAACGTGTAGCCTGATGAGAGGGCTAGGAGAACCGGGTTAACCGGTTGCTGAATATTAGGCTTAGCCAGCGACTTCGTCCTGGCTTTCAAAGGCAGTGTTGGCGAAGCCTGCCCCTTGGTTAAACCGTAGACCCCGTTGTCGTGTAGTATTACCGTTACGTCGATATTCCTCCTCCCCAGGGCTACGAAGTGCCCTGCGCCTATGCCCAGCAGGTCTCCATCACCCCCGTGGACAATAACCTTCAGCCCGGGGTTGGCCAGCTTAATCCCTGTTGCGAAAGGTATTGCCCTCCCGTGGAGAGTGTGGACGCCGTTGACGTTGACGAAGTGGGGTGTTTTACCCGAGCACCCGATGCCTGAGACTATTACTGTTTGCGAAGGATCAAGGCTCAGCTCCTCCAGGGCTTTCAACAGCGCTGTCAGTATTCCGAAGTTCCCGCAGCCGGGGCACCAGTCAGGCCAGACGCTGGACTTGTAGCTCCACCTAGGCTCCATAAGTCAACACCACCCTTTCCCTCCTGCCTGAAACAATCTCCTCCAAACCCTTGACCAGCTCGTCAAGCATGATCGGCCTCCCAGTGTATTTTGAAACACGTTTAACAATCCTCTTCCCAGTGCTCATTGAAACTAGCTCGGCAATGTTCACGCCGTAGCTGTGCTCGACAGCCAGGATCCTTGAGTCCGGTATTCCACCGGTTATTCTCAAGAATTCCTCGGAGGGGAACGGCCACAGGAGTTTAACATCGAGGTAGGCCATCCTCAGCCCCTTCTCCGAGAAGTACTCGATCGCGTCCAACACCGCCCCTTTAACCGAGCCCCAACCCACCACCAGGTAGTCGGGGCTGCCCGGGCCGTGAAGCCTCAGCTTCCTCTCCAGCGGCAGTTCTCTCTGAATAAGGTTGAGCTTCTCAATCCTTTTCGAATACATCTTAACCCTGATCTCAGGGTCCTCCGCGATATGCCCGTGCTCGTCGTGCTCGTCGCCCGTGTACCACATCACGGTGTCCCTTGCCCCGATGAATGCTCTAGGGGAGATCAGAGACTCCAGGCTGAACCTTTTATAGCCGGGGCCTCCCTTAGCTAAAACACCTCTCTCAATCCTGACCCCTCCTAGATCGGGTACGGGCATCACGGCGACAGTGTTAGCCAGGAACTTGTCGAGCAAGTGTATCACGGGCACCTGGTATTTCTCAGCAATGTTAAAGGCTTCGATAGTGTCGTAGAAAGCGTCAAGGTGGTCGCTGGAGGATAAGACTACTCTAGCGAACTCCCCGTGCCCTGCGAAAACAGCGTTGAAAAGGTCGCTCTGGCTTCCACGGGTTGGCTGCCCGGTGCTGGGGCCTCCCCTCTGGTAGTATGTTATGACCAGGGGGACCTCGTTCATGCCTGCCCAGGATAATCCTTCAACCATTAGGTCGAAGCCTGGGCCGCTGGTGGTTGTGGAAGCCCTAGCCCCTGTTAAAGCCGCGCCGATAGCCGAGTTCACCGCTGCTATCTCATCCTCAGTCTGCACAACCACTACCGAGCCTACCACCTCCCCGGTCTCATCCACTATGTTGTCGTACCTCTCAAGAAGGAAGCTCTCGTCTGCAGCAGGGGTTATAGGGTAGTAGCTCTGATACCTAACCCCTGCCACGATCTTGGCGATAGCCACTACGTCATTGCCTGTTACAACCATTGCCTTCTCCATAGAAAACCCTGGTTCATCCAGCCTCACAGCCCCGTAGTGATTGCTTAGAGCATCCCTCACCAGCCTGTAGAGCGCGGTGTTCTGCTCGACAAGGTGCTTCCTCTCCCCGAACTGTTGCTCAAAGCCTTGCACAACAGCTTCCTCGCTCAGACCTAGGACAACAGCGACCGATGACACTATGATACCGCTCAGGAATCTTGAGAGAGTGCGTGCGTCAATCCTGTACTGCTCGCTCAGGGTTTTCAGGAGCGCGGAGAAGTCCAGCCCGAGGGGGAGGATCCTCTTATCCCTCTCCAAGTACTTGACAACGGATTCCACGGAGGGCTCGACATTCTTATCCGACAGGATCCTGGCAACCCTCTCCCTGGTGGCATCCTCCATGCTCGGTATTTCATCAATCCTCCTGGATGAGGTGTTCACATCGTATATTAGGATCCCGCCCTCCGATATGTCGGTGAAGTGGGTGAAGACTGTTTCAGCATCCATTGAAGCCAGTATTTCAACAGGGTATTTGAGAGACCTGGGAGGCTTGACGGAGGATGCGAGCATTTGAATATAGCTGTGCCTCCCGGTTATGTTTGAGAAGTACTCCCTATCCGCTATCACCCCATACCCCTTGCTGACGAGAACCCTGCTCAGGATCCACATGGATGTTTCAATACCCGAGCCCTGCGGACCCCCTAGCAGGATGCCTACCTCTTTCAAGCTTCCACCCATCCAGCTCAATCCCCGCTAGGCGCTTCCTCAGCAACGGATTCGTCGACGAGGACGCCTGGGATGACCACGTGTTTCCTGTAATGCTCCAGCAGCTCCTCCTCGCTCGTAATTGTTGAAGCACACGTTAAGCAGTACAGCCACCCCTCCTTCTCCAGCACGGCTTTCAACTCGTCAATAGTTGCCTCCCTGAAATCCCCGCAGGGTGCTCCATGCTCGATGGCTGACTCAGCCCTCCTCCTCGCCTCACAGTACCCTATGTAGGGGAGTATGCTGTTAGGCTTGAAGTAGACGCATCTCAGGCAGCTCATTCATCCCGCCCTCCCGGGAACCCACCCTTGCCAAGCGAGTTCTCCGAGCAGGTTTGAGAAGCGTGTTTAATAATCCCACCTGTGTTTTTAAAATGTTTAACAAGGATTTTAACGCTTATTGTTCAACCACGACGGGGCTGTTTTAAAACCTAATGAATGGTTTAAACAATTAAACATGAAGGTATAAAATCATATATTCCCTTAATCCATCATGGAGGCGGTTGAAACGGACTCCTTCAAGCCTGGTTCTAAACTCTTCGAGGAACTATACTCTGTGAGAAACGGTTCCACATACTTTAAAACGTTCATCACTGGTGAATGGGTTGACACAGGCTCCTACATGGATGTTAAAACCCCGATAGACCTGTCCGTGATAGCCCGGGTTTCAAAAACCGGTTGGGAGCTGGCGGACAAGGCCATGGCCACGCTGCACGCCAGGGGAAGGTGGAGCGCCAGGGACCTGCCCGGGTGGAGGCGCGTGGAGGTTTTGGAGAAAGCTGCTGAAATGCTTGAGGAGTTGAAGGAGGACTTCGTGAACGCGTTGATGATTAACTCGGGTAAAACCCGTAGCCAAGCACAGGGCGAGGTTTTGGCAAGCATTGACAGGCTTAGAGCCGCCCATCTTGACGCTAGGAAGATTTTCGGCGAGTACATGCCCGGGGACTGGGATCAGACAACAATTGAAACCGAGGCTGTTGTCAGGAGGGAGCCTGTTGGAATAGTGCTAGCAATCATCCCCTTCAACTACCCGTTGTTCGACACCGTGTCGAAGATAACGTACAGCTTCATAGCAGGCAACGCTGTAGCTGTTAAACCCCCTTCAGCCGACCCGCTACCCGTGCTCCTCCTTGCAAGAGTCCTGGAGGCAAGCGGGTTCCCCAGTGATGCTCTAGCAGTTCTAACAGTCCCCGGTAGCGAGAGCGACAGGATCATAAGGGATGACAGGGTTGGCGTGGTAAGCTTCACAGGCAGCAGTGAGACGGGGAAGAAGGTTGTTCAGAAAGCAGGGATTAAACAGCTCGTTATGGAGCTAGGGGGAGGGGATCCGGCAATAGTCCTGGGCGATGCCGACGTGGACTTCTCAGCTGAAAGAGTGGCAATGGGTATTTACAGCTACTCCGGCCAGAGGTGCGATGCTATAAAGCTGGTCCTCGTTAAGAACGAGGTTTACGGACCCTTTAAGAAAGCCCTGCTGAGGGAGCTCTCCAAGGTCAGGGTTGGAGACCCTAGAGACCCGTCCACGACAATAGGTCCCTTGATAGAGCCGGGCGCTGTAGACGAGGCTTTGAAAGCTGTTGAAGACGCTGTTGAGAAGGGAGGAGTAGTGCTCCACGGGGGTAGGAGGCTGGGGCCAACCTACATGGAGCCAACACTGGTCGAGTTCAGGGATCACGGGTTGCTGAGGCAGAGCATCCTCTACTGGAAGGAGGTGTTCGCCCCTGTAGCCCTTATCACAGGGTTTAACAGCGTTGACGAGGCTGTTTCACTAGTGAATGAGAGAAGGTATGGGCTGGACGCTGCTGTCTTCGGGCAGAACATGGATGAGATAAGGAAGCTGGTAAGATTTCTTGAGGTCGGGGCAGTGTACGTTAACGATATGCCGAGGCACGGGGTAGGCTACTACCCGTACGGGGGGAGGAAGGACTCGGGGATTGGGAGGGAGGGTGTTGGCTACTCGATAGAGTACACAACCTCCTATAAGACCATAATATACAATTACAGGGGCAAGGGCGTGTGGAAGTACACGCTCTAACCGGTTGATTTTAAAAAAGTTTTTTGAAAGCTAGAACCCCTTGTACATGCTTCTCGGGGCGCCGCAAACAGGGCACTTCTCAGGGGGCTCCCTGCCCACGTGGGTGTGGCCGCATACAGGGCATATCCAGACTTTCTCGTCAGGGCCTAGGGGGAAGTCCTGCTTCCTATCCACGTACTCCTTAGCGGTCTTGTAGAGCTCTGCGTGAATCTTCTCCGCTGACAAGGCGAAGTGGAAGCTTCGCTGAGCCTCCCTCTCACCCTGGTACTTCGCTATCTCGAGGTAGACAGGGTACATCTCCTCCACCTCGTAAACCTCCCCTCTGTAGGCTAGGTCGAGGTTTTTACTAGTATCCCCGGGGCCTATTGGAGCACCTGATGAAACCTTGGCCTCCTCATTGAAAACTCTCAGCGCATTGTAGTGGTTTCCAGCGTGAACCTGCTCCGCGTACGCTATAGCCCTGAAGAGCCTTGCCACGTTGCTGAACCCTTCCCTCTCAGCAATGTCCGCGAAAACCAGGTACCTCATGTGAGCCATTGACTCACCGGCGAATGCTGAGAGGAGAGCGTCCTTGGTCATGGATTTTACCATTCGCCCACCACGATTATATTTCGAGCTACCACAGCTTATTAAGCTTAGCGCGAGCGTTAACCAATGGATTTTCAACCCGCAACTCCGCCTACACTGCCTCCTACTAAATAATCTTGGAAACCTGTTCAACCGGCTTCCTCGGCCGCGGCGCGGTTTTCTCAGCCGGGTACCCCAACGCTATTATGGCTGAGAGCTCGCATTTCTCAGGAGGCGTTAACACCTTGTCAAACTCCTCCCTCATGAAAACTGGGACACCTATCCACACGCTTCCCAGCCCCATGCTCCAGGCAGCTATGATCAGGTTTTCCACGGCGGCTGACAAGGATTGAACAGCCATCAGCCTCTCATACTCGAAGTACTCGTCCCTGAAGATCCTCTCCCTGAGGTCCAAGTAGGCTGCTACGTAGAGGGGGGCAGCGTACATCCCCTGGTCAATCCTGCTCATCCATTTAGCCACAGCCCCGGGGCTGTACGGCTTCAGCAACACGCTGGTAGCGTAGTGCTCGTGCGCCTTTCTCAAAAGCCTGTGAATCTCCCTCCTCTTCTCCTCCGAAACCACTGCCATGAAAAACCACTGCTCAGCACCCTGGGCGGTTGGAGCCCTCACCGCTGCCTCCAGGAGCCTGCGCACAGTCTCCTCAGGGATAGGGTCTGGCCTAAACCATCTCACGCTGCAACGCGTGTTGATAACATCTAGGCATTGAGACATGGCTACAACCAGGGATAGTATTGTTTGAACAAGGTAATATGTGCTCGCAGACCACCCGCTAAAGGCTTAGAACTGGTCTGGGATATGTATAAATTCCTTGTTAAAAATATATTGGTTGAGAAGAAGGTGCGTGTTCATGAGCATGTTGCCTGGCACAGCCATAGGTGTTAAGACAAGGGAAGGCGTTGTCCTAGCCAGTGAGAAAAGGCTTACATACGACGGGTTCGTGCTGAGCAGGAGCGTTAAAAAAGTCTACGCGATAACCCCGCACGTAGGCGTAGGGTTCGCGGGGTTGATGGGTGATGTGAACATTTTGAAGAGAATGCTCGAGATGGAGGCTAAGTACTACGAGCTCCAGCACGGCAGGGAGATCAGGGTTAAAGGACTGGCTAAGATGCTATCCGTAATACTCTACAGCTACAAGCTCGCCCCAATGCTCACGGAAATCGTTGTCGGAGGATACGATGACAGCGGCCCACAGCTCTACATCCTCGACCCTGTCGGCAGCTTGATCGAGGAGAAGTACGCAGCACTGGGCTCCGGCGCCCAGCTAGCGCTCGGATACATCGAGCCGAAGTACACTCCTGACATAAACCTCGAGGAAGCTGAGAAGCTCGTTGTCGAAGCCGTTAAAACAGTGATAGAGAGGGATGTTCTCTCAGGAGACGGCGTGGACATATTGAAGATAACTGCTAAAGGACCCGAGGAGAAAACCATCCTCTTCAAAAACACGCTCACACAGTAGAACACCTTGTAAAACAGTTTTTAACACCGGGGAAAACATTAAAACACGTTAAAAGGGCCCGTTGCCTAGCCTGGATAGGGCGCCGGCCTGCGGAGCCGGAGGACCCGGGTTCAAATCCCGGCGGGCCCGCTCCTCCAAGTACTCAGCATGGGGAAGGTTTGAGTTAAGTGGTCAATGGCTTGGAATAGGTGAGGCTTTAAGGCCCAGCATAATTGCGAATACAATGCTAGGCAATGATGGCGAGGATCAACGAGGCAATCTAAACGATGCTTCGAGGGAATACTCCTATGCGGGGAAGTCTTCACTGTTAAGGATTTCATTTTAAAAAAAAAACGGTTAGCCTGCTTCACTGCAGGTAGAGTGCTAGACGCTTCTTCAAGTAAAGGTTTACCAGTCCTCCCGCCACGCTGAGAATGCTCGATATTAGTAAGGCGAGCTCGTAGCCTCCTGTTGAATCCACGATATAGCTGCCTAGTGACGGGAAGAGCAGGCCGCTCAGCCCCCAGCCGATGAAGATGAGGGAGTAGTTTTCCGAGAGGTGTTTTAAGCCGAAGAAGTCGCCTGTTGCAGCAGGGAACAGGGCGAGGCCGGAGCCGTAGAAGAAGCCTAGTGCTGCAACCATGAAGAAGAAGAGCCATGGAATGCTTGCCAACGGGGTTGAAAGCGCGTAGAACACTAAGCCCTGTGCTGTGAAGAACGCTGTCATCGTCAAGGGTCTTCCAAACCTTCCAAGCTTGTCGGAGACCCAGCCCGCGGGAGGCCTCCCCAGCGCGTTCATCACTGAGAAAATGCTGACAGCGAGGGGAGGGCTGGGTATGTTGTTTAACGCGGCGAGATTCGCCATATGCCCTATCAACATAAGCCCGGGGCCCGCTGTAAGCATGAAGCTAGCCCAGAGCAGCCAGAAATCAGGTGTTTTAAGAGCCTCGCCGGGCTTATAGTCTCTCTTAGGGATTACCGCTCTCTTCTTCGCGAACCTGCTGAAGTAGTTGACAAGCTCTTGCGGGGGATCACGCACCACCATGGCGGCTGGAACCCCGATCGTGAAGGAAATCAAGCCCACCGCGGCAAATGTTAGGCCAACCCCCATGAGCTCTATCAGCAAGGCCTTGAGAGGCGCGAACGCGAGGGCGCTGCCGCCGTAGCCGAGTATTACAACACCCGTGGCGAAGCCGGCCTTGTCGGGATACCACTTCCTAGCTAGAGCCACTATCGGCACGTAGCCCATGCCGTTGCCAAGCCCCACGACCACCCCGTAGGTTGTTGCAAGCCATAAGGGGGTTGAAACCGCCTCCACGAGCGATGACAGTAGGAGCCCGCCCCCGGTTAAAACCATGCTGAGCAGGGCTGGAACCCTAATGTTCCCTTTCCTAGCGTAGAGCCTGCCGCCTATAATGCTTGAGAAGGCGAAGGTTGCGATAAGGATTGAGAATGGTAGTGAAGCCCAGAAGGTGCTCCCCCATAGGCTGGCAAGCGGTGTCACGTACACGCTGTAGGCGTAAGAGTTGCCCAGGACTGATGTGACCGCGACGCTTGCGGCTAGAACTTTTAACCCACCACTCCTATTAAGACTAGCCCCATCCATCAACAAATTTCCAAACCCGTTGAAAATTTGATGAAGCAAGGCGATAATAAGCTTGACCCGTCGGCCGCCCACGGCCCCAGGGTTTTCATCAATCTCCTCCACGCGAGCCCGCTACGAGATCAAGCATATTATCCCGGCATCCACTAGTAATATACGTGAAATAAGGGTGCCTTGGAATGTTTGACCCCGTGAGCCTGTTATTCTTCCTACTGCTCCTTTACATGGCTGTTCACCCGCAGCTCCAGCTGAGGTCGCTAGCCAATGCCAGGTTGAAGCTGATCAGGGAGATAGAGAAGAGGTATGGCTGGAGAGTCATCACCATGATACACAGGCAGGAGAAAATAGGGTTCCTGGGCTTCCCAGTGTACAGGTATATTGACATAGAGGATTCGGAGGCCGTGATCAGGGCGATCAGGAGCACTCCTCCGGATCAGCCAATAGCTTTAATACTTCACACGCCGGGAGGGCTGGTCCTGGCGGCCTCGCAGATCGCGATGGCGCTTAAGAAGCATCCTGGGAGGAAAGTAGTGATCGTGCCGCACTACGCCATGAGCGGGGGGACGCTGATAGCTTTAGCCGCGGACGAGATCGTGATGGACCCGGACGCCGTCCTGGGGCCGCTTGACCCTCAGATACCCGTGGGCAACATGGTTTACCCTGCCCCAAGCCTCGTGAAGATAGCTAAGCTGAAAGGCAGGGATGCGAGGGATGACATCCTAGTGCTGGCTGATGTCGCCGAGAAAGCTATCAAGGAGATACAGGGCTTCATTGTTAAACTGCTGGAGGATAAGCTGGGGGTTGAGAAGGCTCGTGAAGTAGCCAGGGCTTTAACAGAGGGAAGGTACACGCACGACTACCCTATAACCGTGGAGGAGGCGAGAAGTCTTGGGCTGAACGTAAGCGTTAAAGTCCCCCTGGAAGTCTACGCGTTAATGAGCCTGTACCCGCAAGCTATTCAGCAGAGGCCCGGGGTTGAATACCTGCCGCGGCCGCCGGTGCCATTCTATCAGAAGGAGCGGAGGGAAGGAGGCTAGCCACTTTTCATCGGGAGAAGCCTTTTCCACGGGTTCCTCACCTCTTTTCTAAAAACACTGTAACATACTATGCTTTAACCTTCCACGCAAGCTGGTGCTTGGATGGGGGACGGGTGCTGGGGGATTCACCATTTGAACACGTAGGCGTACAGGATGAATGATACTATTGAGAGCACTGTGAAGAGTATTATAGCTTGAGTAATGATCGCCCTCCTGCTGAGCGGCGTGGGGGACGATACCAGCTGCCTAAGCCATTTCTTATCTGCTTCACTGGCCTTCTCCTTAAGTATTTGCAGGAGCTTATTTTTCAGATCCTCAGGGATTGAGCTCAGGGGAGCCTCCTTTAATCTCCCGGCTTCATCTAGCACGTATAGTATGGGACCATGGGTTAACCTCCTGCTCAGCCGCTTAGCAAACCTTATGTTTTCTATAGTGAAAACCAGTGTTATTACGAAAGCCTGTATAACCGCCATCACTGCTTTAAAGACCAACTCCTCCACGAGCACCACCCCCTATTATAATGTATTCTGGGTCAAGCCTTTTTCTCCTTTCAACCATGTTACCGCTGCTGCGTAAGCCCTGCCAGCGCGCACGCTTCTTGCACATCATGATAGTGTGCAACGCTGGCTCCGAGCCCGCGTGAGGCTCCTGGCTGGGAGCATGCGTCTCCTCCTGGGATAGAATACTTTCGCCCTACTCTCCCTATCTATTTGGATGTTTCACCTAAGAGAAATAATGGAGTTGCGTATACATGACGCGTTCAACCTGCCCTGTCTGCGGCAACCCCCTGGTATGGGATTACAGGGATGGCTTCGTAGTCTGCAGCGGCTGCGGGCTCGTGGTCGAGAACATTATCGAGGAGGCTCACGTAGGCTTCGAGGAAGAGGAGCCGCAGCCCAGGAGGAGGCGGCCTGTGAAAAGGATTGTTTCAGAGAACTACTCGGTTAACATGAGGCTTTACAGGATGGCTGAGAAGAGGGTGAGGAATAAGCCGTGGCTCACAGTAGACTACGATGCCGTCTTGTCCTCGAAGAGATTTGTGAAAACCATCATGTCTAAAGCCTCGATGGAGGCTGTTGAGAAAATTGAGGCGAACGGGTACTGGGATGATGTGAGGAATGGCTTGAAACTCATAGAGGAGTTGAACCCCGCGCTCCTCTCCAGGAGCGAGAGAGGTAAGTACGCGCTAGCGTACATGCTATCCGTCAGGGTGAGGACGGGGAAGACCCCGGGGCCTGAGGATGTTGCAAGAGTCTTCAACATCAGCGGGACAAACTACCGGAGGCTCTACAATATTGTTAAAAACCTCGCTCCCAGGATACAGCCTCCCCAAGCCCATAAGCAGGCGTTAACCCATTAGCCTTTAAGAAGCCTTAAACATTCCTACACTAAGGGTTTGGTTGAAATCGGAGGATTTTAGGAGGAGCATTATTCACGAGCCGGGCGAGTTCCTCGCAATCCTTGAGCGGAGGCTAAAATCCGCTGGCTCCTCGGGAAGGGTTAGCGCCAGGGCAAGGCTTCTCGAAAAGCTTTCAACATGCTACCAGCTGGTTGACGGCGAGCTCTCCAAGGCTGAAGCATTCCTTAGGAAGGTGGTGGAGCTTGGAGGATTCTACGCCGAGCTCTTCAAGCTTGAAGCAAGCGTTGAACCCGGGGAGGTGTTGAAGAGGGTTAAGGCTTTGAGGAGGACGGCTGCCGACATATATGCTTCTTCGAGAAGCGGGATCAAGACGGCTGAGGGGGAGCCGGCTGCGGGGGAGGTTTTCAGATCCGGGGTTGGAAGGCTTTTATCAATCTACAGGAGGAACAGGAGGATCCTGTCAACGGTGAGGAAGACAGCCCTAGAGTTCTCAAGGATGCCGGATGTGGAGGGTGATTTAAGAGTTATCATAGCCGGCATGCCCCAGGCTGGTAAGTCAACCCTTATATCAAGGCTCACTAACGCGAAGCCTGAGATAGGCTTCTACCCTTTCACAACCAAGAACATTATCGCAGGGCACTTGGCGGTGGAGCCTTACGGGAGGATCGTGTTGATTGACACGCCGGGGATTCTCGACAGGCCTATGAGTGAGAGAAACCCTGTGGAGCACAGGGCGGTCCTAGCCGTGAAGCACTTGGCTGATGCCCTCCTCTTCCTTATCGACCCATCCCCTGGGAAATACTACAGTCTAGACGAGCAGTTGAATGTTTACAGGACTGTTCAAGGCATGCTCCATGGTAAGCCGTTGATGATAGTGTTGAACAAGGTGGATGCAACACCCCCGGGCGAGCTGGAGGAGGCTCGTGAAAGAGTGCGGAGGGAGACAGGGGCTCAGCCCCTGGTCGTATCCGCTTTAACAGGTTTAAACCTGGATGCTTTGAAAAACTGGCTTGTAGGATTGCTTAAGGCTGGAACCCAGGGCTCTTAACCTCGACAACGCCTGGGCCGTCTGCAACTCCCTCAACCCTTGCTTCAGCACCGGGGAAGAAGAGCCTGGATATTTCGAGAGCAGTGGTGAGGTGTGAGGTTATTCTCGCAACCCCGGTCCTGCTAACCCCTTGAGCGAGGAACAGGTAGGGGATTAGCATATCCCCCATGTGCCTGTCGAAAGCCATACCTGTCTCATAATCCTCGGCCAGCTTCCTGAAAGCCTCCTCCCCCACCTTCTCAGCCGGCTTACCCTTCTCGCCGAGAGCATCCCCTCCAAGCCTGACCCATGGCTCTGCTTCAACATAGGCTAGCACCCCGCTCCCCGGCCCCAGGTGGGTGTCGCTCTCAGGCGGCGGGGCATCCACCACTACCTCGGGCTTAACCCCGAGCACTCTCTCGATAAGGCTTGCCGCTGTGGAGGCCTGCCTCTCCGCGACATGTCTTGGAAGCCTGACGGAGTGGCTGACCACGACGGCTTTCAAAAGCCTCCCCCGCTTGACAAGGCTTAAGGGTTTCAAAGGCTTCGCAACCGGCTTGACACGGAGCTCCACGGCTCCCCCTCCCCTCGGGTAGTGGCCGCGCTTCAGAAGCCTCACCGATGCTTCAACCCCCATGGGCTTCAGGTTGTGAGTGAAAACCAGGGACATGTAGTCAACCGGGGGGCTCCAGGGCACGTCTGTGCCTCCTTTAACAGTAACCGCTGACTCCCCGGGCGAGTAAAGGAGGACTGGGAGTATTGCCTGTATAACGAGCGACACGCTCCCCGCTGTCCCAACGTCAATGCTCAGGGAGCCGTGAACCCTCCTCCTCGGCTTGAACCAGACCTCCATGCTACCTGGGGAGGCACCCTTAACCTCCGCTCCTGAAACCTCTGCAAGAGCTTTCACTGCTGCAAGATGCTGGGGCCTGAGCCCTGGATTATCCCTCTTAGCCCTTATGTTGAACACTCTAACAGGCTTCAACGTGAGCGCTGACAGCGCTAGTGAATACCTTAAAACCTGCCCCCCGCCCTCGCCCAGGCTGCCGTCGACCTCAATATACTCCACTGGAGCACACCTTTCGAACCCTTTCCACGCCGTTGACGGAGTCGATATACTCGGCTATGATGTCTGGGACAAGGCTCCTCCACTCACCGCCCTCGAGCATTATGCTCCTAATCCTCGACCCGTTATACCTGTATGGCTCCTGGAGCTTGAGCTCTATTGTTTTCAAACCAGCCCACTTGTAAATATACAGGACGTGAGGGTTGCCTGAGGCAACCGCCTCAACCCTTGGAGCCATCGCCAAGACATGGGTGGTCCACGCCAAGGGCATCCTTATATCCGGGACCGGTATGAGCCAAACCCTGTTCCTGAGCCCGTCGCGCCTGAGGAGCGCGTCTATCATTTCAAGCCTCTCGCCAGCTGTGAAAGGGTTCTGGCATGTGAAACCCTCCTGCGCGCTCCCAACCGCTAACACTGCTTCATCATATTCTTCGAGAAGGCTTCTGAGAGCACTGTAGTGCCCGTTGTGGAATGGCTGGAACCTGCCGGGCATTAAAACCCTTCTAACCACGGCGGAACACCCCACTAAGATGTGAGGTGGATGGTGTCAAGGTTGGAGGGGGTGTAGATTTCTGGGAGAGACGTGTAGCCTGTCC
>NZ_DBOUKL010000024.1:0-66072 GCF_059755995.1 Thermosphaera sp.
CGTCATGGTTGAGGAGGCTAGGAGGAACCCTGAGCTGGCGAAGTACCTGCCGGAGTCTGCACGGGCTAGGATACTAGGCTAGGTTCAGCGGTGGAATCATGGAGGATTACGGGTACAGCGACGAGGAGTTGGAGGCTATTAGGCAACGGAAGATGATGGAGCTTAAAAAGCGAATGGAGGAAGAGCAGGCCCGTAGGGCTCAGATAGAGGCTGTGATGCGGAAGCTGCTAACTCCTGAGGCTCGTGAAAGACTCAACAATATCAGGCTTGTCAAGCCTGAGCTGGCTGAAGCCCTTGAGCAACAAATAATAGCCCTGGCCCAGGCCGGGCGCATACCTGTTCCCGTTACTGATGAGTTTTTAAAGAAGATTTTATCAGAATTATATGAGCATTCCCGGAGGGAAACACGCATAACGTTTAAGAGGAAGTAGGTGGTGTTTATGGCTCGCTTCAAACACCTGGCTCGCAAGCTAAGGCTTGCCGCGGCTGATAAGAGTAATAAGCCTATTCCAATATGGGTCACTGTTAAAACCAGGATGAGTGTTAGAAGAGGTTTCAGGCTTAGGAATTGGAGGAGGAGTAAGCTTAAGAATATTTAGGTGAGGCACCATGAGCGAGCAGGGTCAGGTTGTTAAAGCCGTTCACGTAATTCCTTTGAGAAAAGTCTACTATGGCAGGAGGGCTAACAGGGCTGACCGCGCGGTGAGGCTGGTTAAGAAGTACGTGGCCAGGCATTTCAAGGAGGCGGAGAAGATTATTGTCGACCCAGCGGTGAACAACTACATATGGTCTAGAAGCAGGGAGAAGCCTCCTAGGAAGGTCGTGGTTGAGGTAAGGCTTGACAAGGAGAATAAGGTTGCCAAAGTTTTTTTGGCTAGAAAAACTGCCACGCCGAAACCATCCGGCTAACCCTTAAAGCCCAGGTGTGAACATGGATATCATCAGGATGAGTTTTTTCGGAAACTCAAACATTGGAGTATACGGATTCACCAATAACAAGATCATCATCCTACCCCCTGGAATCGGGCGTGACGACTTAGCAGCAATCTCCGAAACCCTTAAAGTCGATATAGTAGAGGCGAGGATAGCCGGCACAATCTTAAACGGGGTCTTCATTAACGGTAACGACAACGGGATAATTCTCCCGCACATTGTTTTCGAAGAAGAGCTCAGCTTGATCAAGGAGAAGGCTAGGGAGCACGGGCTCAGCGTTGAAGTAGTGAGGTCGAGGCACACAGCGCTTGGCAACCTACTCCTATGCAATAATAAGGGGTGTATAACAAGCCCCCTGCTCGAGAGAGAGGCTCAGAAAAAAGTCTCGGACGTTCTCGGCGTCGAAGTGGTTGAGAAGGATTTAATGAAGCTGTCAATACCTGGCAGCCTCGGCGTGGTAAACGATCTCGGCGGCGCCGTCCACCCAGGCTTCGTTGAAGATGATTTTAAAACCCTATTAGATGTTTTAAAGATTAAGGCTGAGAAGGCCACGGTTAACGCAGGAGTACCATATATAAGGAGCGGGGTATTAGCTAATAATAAGGGAATAGTGGTCGGGGGCAACACGACCGGCCCCGAAATACTCAGGATTAAGAGGGGTTTGGGAGGTGAGCTGGAGTGAGCACGGTTAAAACATATCGGGTTAAAGGATACATGCTTATCAGCCATGACAGGCTCCCTACTTGGCAGGTTTTTACGAAAGATGTGAGAGCCGTTAACGAGAGCGACGCGCTCGAGAAGATATACAGCTTGATGGGTAGCAAGCACAAGCTTAAAAGATACCATATAAGAATCGAGAGCATCACTGAGATAAATCCTGAGGAATCCATCGACGTGGTTGTGAGGGAGTTGGCTAGAGCGACGAGGATTGTTAAGCCATGAGCGGTGAGCAGGCGGAAGGCGAGAAGACGATAACGCTGGAGGAGCTCCTGGCAAGAGCCTCAGAGCTCAGGGAGTATATAACTGTTTTATCCAACACTATCAACAACTACGTGACACAGTATAGGGAGCTTCAGCTAGCATCAGAGACTTTGAAAAGCCTTCCCGAAGCGGGAGGAGAAGGCTTCGTAGTCGTTGACAGGCTGTCAAGCGTCCTGGTGCCGGGGATTATCAGGGAGGGGTGGACAGGGAGCGTCCTGGTTAACATAGGGTTTGGCTACTACTTGAAAACTAGTAGGGATAAGGCTGTTGAAGTGATAGAGAAAAGGATTGCCAGCGTTAACAGGTTGCTCGACGAGCTTCAAAAAAGGTATAGGGCAGCGCTTGACGAGTACTCTGCTATCCAGGGTATTCTAAACCAGATGTATGCCGAGGCTCAGAAACCCGAGGACTCGGGAGGCCAAGCCACTGGTGGCTAGCTTTTGTTCAAGAAGATTAAAGAAGCTTTTAGAAAGTTTATTGACTCAGCCTCGTCGATAATTTTCTCGCGAGAGAAGCTTGAATCCCTTATTGATGAGTTAAAGCTCGAGCTAGTTGCGAGCGATGTGGCCTACGAGGTTGCAGAAGAGATTTCAGCCAGGCTTTTAAAAGCAGTGGATGAGGGCTTGGTTAAGAGCAGGGAGGATCTTCAGCGCGTCCTTAAGAACATTTTAATAGAGGTTTTCGAGAAAGCGGGTAGTGTCAACCTCCTCGATGTCGCAAGGGCTAACAAGCCCTGCAAACTCGTATTCCTAGGCGTTAACGGAGTGGGTAAGACAACCACTATTGCTAAAGTAGCCGTGCTCTTAAGGGAGAACGGTTTTAAGCCGTTAATGGTTGCTGCGGACACTTTCCGTGCTGGAGCGCAGGAGCAGCTGAAGATACATAGTGAGAGAACAGGAATCCCTGTTTTCACAGGCAAGTACGGTTCTGACCCAGCCTCCGTGGCTTACGACGCCATACAGTTCGCATCCAGCAGGGGCTTTGACGCACTGTTGATAGATACTGCTGGGAGAATGCATGTTGACGTGGACCTGGTTAACGAGTTGAAGAAAGTTGTGAGGATTGTTAAACCCCATTTCAAAATACTCGTGGTGGATGCTTTAACCGGTAACGACGCGATAGAGCAAGCCAGGTTTTTCAACGACGCGGTAGGGGTTGACGGCGTTGTCGTCACAAAGGTTGATGCTTACGAGCAGGGCGGTGTACCGCTGAGTATTGCGTACATACTTGGGAAGCCAGTGATCTACGCAGGGGTTGGGCAGGGCTATAAAGATTTAAAGCCGTTTAACGTTTATGAATACGTCAACAAGATTTTGCCGGATTAGAGAGTTGATGAGTAATGAACCTGAGGGAACTGGTTGAGGCTTGGAGGAAGATACTCTTGCTGGCTACTAAGCCGAGCAGGGATGACTACATGACGTCCTTGAAGCTCAGCCTCCTAGGGCTGGCCCTAGTGGGGGGCATATCCTTTGTGATAAGGATTTTATTCTACACTTTCCTATTCCCCCCTCCAGCCGGGTGAAGAGTTTTGAGCGGGGCAGAGGAAGCAGCAGGCACTGGTAAGATATTTGCTGTGAGGACTACGATGGGGCGCGAGCTGGACGTAGCATTAGTTATCGCGCGCAGGGCGGAGGAGCTTCTAGCCAAGGGCGAGGACCCGGGGATTGCAAGCATTGTCATACCCCCGAACGTCAGGGGTTACGTGTTCTTCGAGGTAGAAAAGCTTGCATCCCTTTACAGGCTTTCATCGGAAGTGAAGTATGTCAAGGCTTCAAGGCCTGTTAAAGTATCGCTCGAGGAGCTGGAGAAGCTGATCATGCCTAAGCCCGTGGTCGAATCCATATCTGTAGGCGACGTTGTCGAGATTATCAGGGGGCCTTTCAGAGGGATGAAAGCCCAGGTTACAGGCATAGATAGAAATAAAAACATGCTTACAGTGAATATTTTAGAAGCAGCTTTCGCGATCCCGATATCTATTCCGAGTGATTACGTGAAGCAGGTTAAGAAGGGTGAGTAGGAATGGCTAAGAAAACCATCAAGGTAATGGTTGAGGGCGGCAGGGCTACTCCTGGACCGCCCCTGGGGCCAACGCTGTCCCCTTACAAAGTCAACATTCCCGAAGTAGTCAAAGCTATAAACGATGCGACCAAGGATTTCGAGGGTTTGACAGTACCTGTTGAAATAACCATAGACGTGGACACGAAGAAGTTCGAGGTTAAAGTAGGCATTCCAACCACGACCGCGCTGCTTTTAAAGGAGGCAGGGGCTAAGCAGCCAACCGGTGACCCGGGCCACCAGAGAATAGGCAACATAACTCTGGAGCAAGCCATAAAAATCGCCATCGCCAAGAAGGAGCAGCTCAGCGCTAAAACTTTGAAGGCTGCCGTGAAAACTATTCTCGGCTCAGCGCGATCCATAGGCATTACCGTCGAGGGTAAAGACCCTCGCGAGGTTCAGAAGCTGATAGATGAGGGTGCTTACGATGAATTGTTTAAGAAGTATGAGAGTGAGTGGGAGGGCGGTGCCTAATGCCGGTTGACACCGAGAAGCTTAAAGCAGCCTTGTCCAAGGCCTTGGAAATGGGTAAGGGGAGAAGGTTTAAACAGACTGTTGAAATGGTGGTTGTTTTAAGAGATATAGATCCCAAGAGCCAGGCTGGGAAGCTCAGGGAGACTGTTACGCTCCCGAAGGGGAGGGGGAAGAGGCAGAAGATCTGCGTCGTAGCTGATGGCGAGCTCGCTGAGAAGGCGAAGTCTGCTGGAGCATTCATGGTGATTTCATCAAGCGAGCTCCAGTCCATAGGTAAGAAGCAGGCTAAGAAAATAGCGAGCACGTGCGACTGGGTTTTAGTCAGGACTGACCTGATGGCGCAGGTTGGACGCATCCTGGGACCGGCTCTTGGTCCGCGCGGAAAACCCCCTGTCCCAATGCCTCCCTCTGCGGATATTTCAACACTTATAAAAAGATATGAGAACTCCGTAGTGGTTAGGACTAAGGAGCAGCCGCAGTTATCCGTTGCAATAGGTACTGAGGACATGAGCGTTGAGGATTTAACAGCCAACGCATCCAGCGTATTATCGCTCCTAGAATCTAAGCTCCCCGCCGGAATGGGCAATGTTGACAGGATATTGTTTAAGACCACGATGGGTCCAGCAGTGGAGGTTCTGTAGGTGGTGGATATGTCAGCAGTAGCTAGAACATACCCCAGGTGGAAGACGGAGCAGTTAGAGGAGCTTGTAGGGTTGTTGAAAACTCACAGGGCTTTCATCATTGGCGATCTAACAGGCGTTCCAGCCAGCCATGTCCAGAGGCTGAGGAAGAAGCTTGCAAAGATCGCGGAGGTCAGAGTTGTTAAGCCGAAGCTTTTCGCAATAGCGCTTGAGAAGGTGGGCATAGACCCCGAGGCTTTCAAGGATGTCTTGACAGGGCAGAACATAGTGTTCTTCACGAACGAGAACCCGTTCGACGTGGCGTTGAAAATACACAACATTGTAACCATGGATTACTACAAGCCCGGGGAGAAGACAGACAAGGAGATCGTAATTCCTGAAGGCAACACTGGAATCCCCCCAGGCCCAATGCTTAGTGTTTTCGGCAAGTTGAAGATTCAGACCAAGGTGCAGGCTAACGTAATACATGTTGCCAAGGATACTGTTGTCGCGAAGCCAGGGGACGTGGTTTCGCCGGAGCTGTCGAGCATTCTGCAGAAGCTCGGTCTAGCGTTGAAGGAGATAAGGCTGAGGCTTAAGGCAGCGTATGACGGCGTATTGATACCTGGTGAAAGCCTTATCCTGAACATTGACCAGTATGTTGAGTTGGTTAAGGCAGCTGGCTTGGATGCTTTGAAGATAGCTGTTGAGCTAGCGCTACCGGAGCCTGAGGTGCTACCGCTAGTGCTGTCCAAGGCTGTTAGACAGGCAACAGCCCTGGCTGTTGAAGCAGGGTATGTCACGCCTGAAACCGTTGAACTAGTGTTAAAAGCTGCCGAATCCAAGGCCCAGGCACTGGCTTACGAGGTCTCAAGGCTCGCGCCGGAGCTTGGGATAGAGGTTAGGGTTGCCCAGCAACAGGTGCAGGAGGCTAAGCCGAAGAAGGAGGAGAAGCCTGCTGAGGAAGAGGAGAAGAAGAAGGAGGAAGGCGTTAGCGAGGAGACTCTTGCAGAAGGCTTAAGCGCACTGTTCGGATAAGGGAAGAGATAGTTTTAAAACACCTCATCATCTATTTAAGATGTGATACATGTTTAATGTGGGAAGAGGTGGTGAGCCATCGAGTACATATATGCGTCACTATTACTCTATAAGGCTGGGAAAGAATTAAGCGAGGAAAACATTAAGAAGGTTTTAGAAGCAGCCGGGGTCGCCGTCGACGAAGTCAGGGTTAAATCCCTAGTAGCGGCTCTCAAAAACATCGATATTGCGAAAGTGCTGGAGCAGGCCTTAGCAGCGCCGGTTGCAGCGGCCCCTGTTCAGGCGGCTCCCGCGCAGGCTCCTCCGAAGGAGGAGAAGCCTGCTGAGGAAGAGGAGAAGAAGAAGGAGGAAGGCGTTAGCGAGGAGACTCTTGCAGAAGGCTTAAGCGCACTGTTCGGGTAAAGCAACGGTTTTTCAGCGTATTGGAAACAGTAAGGAGTTTTCCATCATTAAACTCCCCTATTTAAACAAATCATTCCTGGCTTCAGAATCGATTTAAATTATTCTAACACATAGTATAACCAAGTATTGAGGTGTTTCAATGCCTGGAGAAATAAGTTTTGACTATCTTCGAAAATACGGCTACGAGAAGTATGTTTGCAAGAAGTGCGAGGAAGGCGTGATATGGAGCGTTGTGCCAAGGGATACCTGCCCCGACCGCCCATGCAGTAAGTATGAGTTTCTCTACAAGGACTATAAGAGGGTTAAGCCCCTGAGCCTTCAAGAGGTTAGGGAGAAGTTTATAAACTTCCTGGTCTCCAAGGGGCATGGGGTGGTGGATCCCTACCCGGTTCTAGCCAGGTGGAGGAACGACCTATACCTTAACATCGCCTCAATAATAGTCTTCCAGCCCGCTGTGACAGAGGGTATTGTGGACCCGCCGCACAACCCGCTCGTAATAATACAGCCTTCGATAAGGCTAAGCGATATTGACAATGTTGGCTTAACCTTCGGGAGGCATTTAACAAGTTTTGAAATGGGCGGGATGCATGCTTTCAACAAGCCCGGCAGGATGATTTACTGGGTAGAGGGCATAATTGACAATACTATAGAGTTCTTCAACAAGGAGATCGGGATCGATCTGGAAGACCTTGTTTTCAAGGAGGGGTGGTGGGAGGGAGGCGGTAACGCCGGGCCGGCCCCGGAGGTTCTCGTCGACGGGATGGAGCTAGCCACTCTCGTCCACATGATGTATAAGACCGTTGACGGTAAGTATGTTGAAAACCCTGTCCTAGTCGTGGACTGCGGATACGGTATTGAGAGGATAACATGGTTTACCCAGAAGTCTCCAACAGGCTTCCACGCAATATACGGGAGGTTGGTGGACGAGTACAAGGATGTGTTAGGGGTTGAGGAGCCTCCTCACGAGGTTTTGAAAAAGGCTGTTTACCTTTTAAGCGATAAAGAGCTGAACAGTGTGGCAGAGTATGTTAGAGCACTCGAGGAGCATGGTTTTAGCGAGCACCTCGCCTCGTTCTCCAAAATAATATATCTGTACGGGAGCCTCGACCACGTTAGAACAATAAGCTTAATGCTCTCCGACGGCATTGTGCCATCGAACAGCGGCGAGGGATACCTGGCCCGCTTGGTTTTAAGAAGGCTTTTCAGAAACCTTGTGAAACTGGGTGTTGAGTCTAACAGGCTTGCAGACATTGCTCAAGAGCTTGTTGACAGGCAGATAAAGTACTGGAGGAACGACTACATCTACGGCAAGTTCGAGAAGCACAGGGATTACATCTTAGACGTGGTCGGCTTAGAGGCAAACAAGTTCGTCGACTCTGTCTACAGGGGTATTGAAATAGTTGACAAGCATTTGAAGAGGAAGAAGGCTCTCGGAGAGGAGGATTTAATAGAGATTTACGACTCCCACGGGATCCCGCCGGAGTTTGTTGTTGAAAGAGCCCGTGAGAAGGGCGTTGAGGTAAGCGTTCCCGGAGACTTCTACTCGAAGATTGCGCAGAGGCACTCCGCCGCACCGTTGGTGAAGGAGAAGGAGCACGAGTTCCCTGAGGAGCTTGCTAAATGGGCGGAAGGCTTCCCGGAGACTGTGAGGGTTTTCCACCAGGATCCATATGTAACAAGCATTAAGGCCAGGGTGCTCGGGGTTCTGGAGAACTATGTCATCCTAGACCAGACCATAATGTACCCGTGGGCTGGCGGGCAGGATCACGACACAGGAGAGTTAGTCTTCAACGGTAAAGCCTACCCTGTGAAATACGTTGGCAAGATAGGCGGCGTAATAGTGCACGAGCTCTTCGAGAAACCAGGGTTCAGAGCTAGCGATGAGGTAGAGGTTAGGATAGACTGGTTTAGAAGATACAGGCTCATGCGACATCACACGGCAACACACGTTGTTCTCGCAGCTGCGAGAAGGGTTCTCGGAGATCACGTATGGCAGGCTGGTGCTGAGAAAACCGTTGAGAAGGGCAGGCTTGACATAACTCATCACAAGCCGTTGACGAGGAAGGAGGTTGCTGAGATAGAGGAGCTGGCTAACAAGATTATTGACAGCAGGATCCAGCTTAGATTCCACTACATGGGCAAGTTCGAAGCCGAGTCCAAGTACGGGCTAAAGATATATCAGGGAGGAGCTGTCTACTCCCCTGTTCTAAGAATCGTTGAAATACCTGGATGGGATGCGCAGGCATGCTTCGGCACACACCTGTGGAACACTTCCGAAATAGGGGGTGTTAAAATAATTAACGCTGAGAGAATCCAGGACGGCGTGATCAGGCTCGAGTATGTTGCTGGGACAAGGCTTGTTGAACTAGCAAGGAGCATGGAGGAGGAGAAGGAGAAAGCGCTTGAGGCAATGGGCTCCACTCATAAGGATCTAGTCCTAGCAGCCGGCAAGCTGAGGGAGAGCTTGAGCGAGCTCGAGGAAGCTGTCGCCACCTATAGAAGAGTATTGGCTGACGCCCTCGTTTCAAACGCTTTAAACACTAAGAGAGTTGTCTGCGGTGTTGAAACCACGATGGTAGAGATACCGGTCAGGGATGAAAAACTCGTTAAAACAGTCCTGGAAGACCTTTCACTGAAGCATAAGACCCTGGCAGTAGTTTTCACGGGAGATATGGTTGAGATCGCGCTAGACCCTGGAGAGGCGGCTAAGAAAAGAGTCAACCTGTTGAAGACCGCTGAGGCTTTGAGAAGCCTGGGGGCTAAGGGAGGAGGGCGCTCCGACCACATCACCCTGAAACTAAACGGCGTGGCTGTGGACAAGGTTTTAGAAGCCGTAGAGAAAACCATCTGTGCCAGTGGTAAGCAGTGAAAACATGCTGAAAACTACCTTACTTTTTAAGATGAGCGTCAACATAGCATTCTAGAATGTATGGCTCGTGGCTAACGTCCCAGGGAGCATCCCTAACGCCGGCCATAAGAGGATCGATTAACAACCATATACCCGTCTGTGCATCCTTCAAACCGGAGAAGTAGCTTATTCTTGAAGTCCTCGTGTTGAAGACTAAATCATACTTTTGCACGGCTTTCAGCAGGTTGTCAGGGTCCTGGTTGACGAAGACTAGTGCTGCCGCATGATCAACCGCCCCGTCACCGTTAGTGTCCACGAGACCTATTACGGCGTCTAAGCCGATAGACTCGTAAAGAGAGGCAATAAGCACTGCGAAGTCATCGCAGTCTCCAGCCCCGATCCTCAGTGTTTCTAGAGGAGATGCTACATACTCGAGACCGTTTGGATCGCTAACGTATTTAACGTTGACGCCTACCCAGTGTCCGATAGCCATTATTTTGAAAACCGGGTCATTTATGTCGACCGGAACTATTGCTTGAAGCAGGATTGAAACCTGCACACCCGTGCGGAGGAGCTTGTTAGTTACTCTTAAAACGTATGTTCCTGTCGCAGACGCGTTGAAAGAGTATGAGGAGTTGTTTGTCAATTGTGAGTAAATAAGGCTACCTCCTGGACCGTATATTTCAATAAGTACGTTATAATTCGTTGCAATGATGTTAGTTTTGATGGTTGCACCGGAGGTTGCGTAAAAAGAGATTGTAAGCGCTCTCCCACCCGGTAGGTAGTAGCTTGTATTCTCTAAGACTATGTTAGGGTTGCTATAGTTTTCGAGAATGCTGATAGCATGCTCACGTAGCTCAGGGCTGAAGCTCGTGATCGTTGAGAGATGCTTCTCCCTGAACAAGTCACACACGCTTCCCTTAGTAGTTTGCACCAGTGTTGTGGGCAGAATAGTTGAGTATAGAGCCCAGCCAGCGGCTAATAGCAATACAACCACGCCAAGTACAACTATTGTTCTGTGATTGGAAGCCCTCTTTTCAGCACTCTCCACCGCCACCGGTAGCACCAAGTGTACTATAAGTTTTCTTTCAAAAAAGCTTAATCTGGCACGAGTCCTGCGAACAGCGTGCGGCGAAATATTTAAATAGCTTATCCCAGCATTAGTAGGCGTGGGCTCATGCCCGAGGATGTAAAACCGGTTGGCTATGTGGAAAACGAATCTCTTCTACCAATACCTTCAGATAAGAGGCTCTACGGAATTGGAACATTCACCTGGATGATGTTCAGCATGAACGTCTGTATCCCACTGTTCTTCCTCGGATCCATAGGGCTTCAACTAGGGCTCAGCGTTACCGAGGTTGCTCTCGGAGCATTGCTGGGGAATCTTGCGACAACGGTGATATTGTTTCTCAACGGTCTTCCAGGGGTTAAGTATGGCATACCTTACCCTGTGCAGCTGAGGCCTAGCTGGGGTTTTAAGGGCTCTAAAATACCGGTGGTTCTCAGGGGGATTGTCGGGGCTGGGTGGTACGGTATTGAAGCATACAGTGGCTCGCTAGCAATACTGATGGTTGCCCTGTACATTCTCGGATATGCTGGGAGGGATCCTGTTGCAATAGCTTCGGCAGCGTTCCGCTACGTTGTCTTCGTTGTAGCATTATACGTTGCTTTCGCAACGATCGTGACGGCTAAGGGTCTTGGGATGATTGCCAGAGTGGTTAACGTGACCGGGCCGTTGCTCCTGGTTTACTTCATATGGCTGACCCTGCAGCTGTCGACTCAGCAAATCCCTGAGACCGGGGGTGGTGGGGCAGGCTTGTTCTCCCGAAGCTTCGCACTATACCTGGCTATTCAAACAAACTTCTGGGCTACTATGAGCCTTAACATATCCGATCTTTCCAGAGGGCTTTACGCTGACAAGAGAGGTTTAAGGGCGTTGATTATTGGCCCGTTAACGGGGATTGTGTTAACGGCTGTGGTAGCATCGATACTGGGTTACTACTTGACTATGTACACCGGGTATTCAACACCACAGGAGATAATACTTTACACTGCGCCAGGGGTTATAGCGATAGTCCTTGGACAGGTCTTCGCGTCCCTAGCTCCATTCAGCACTGATATCACGGCAAACATTCCAGCACTAGTGAACATTCTAACATCATGCTTCAAAATGAAGTGGCGTAGCGCGGTCGTGATAGCGGGCTTCATAGGCTTCCTGCTCGCCCCATGGTGGGCTGTTGAGAAGGGCCCAGACATCATCAACTATGTTTCAGCATTCACTAGCAATTACGGGCTGATCCTGGGGCCCATAGCAGGAATCATGATAGCAGACTACTACTTGGTTAGGGGGAACTATGATTTGCGGAAACTATACATGAATGGTCCCGAGGGCTACTGGTATGGAGACGGGTACAACAAGGCCGCTATCCTAACATACGTGATGTCTATAATCATCATATACGCCATCAGCTACGTGATGGGCGATATAACCATCGTAGGAGGCGTACCGTTTCCGACAAGCCTGAGCTGGTATATAGGAGTGGTTGTTGCAACCCTACTCTACTTTGCAATAACTAGAAAGCATTGATTTTTTCCATCAACACTTTTCCTTGGTTCCTGGTTTAAGAAAAGAGTAGGGATGGTGTGTTATCCGCGATAGCTTCTATCTATCTTCGCAACGATTTCAGGCAGCTCCAAGTACAGCATCAGGAAGGATAAGGGGATTAGAGCTACGGTGAGCGACATGAGGCTGGCAACCCACAGCGTTGGAGACTCGAACGCCTTGTCTAAACCTGCGAGAAGTATTGAGAAGCCGATGCTTGAGAGCATGGTTAACAACACCCCGGTGACCATGGTTAACACGGTGGGTGGGAAAACCCGCGCTGTCGTGAAAGAGGCGATCCCGAGCAGGATCAGCAGGCCACCGATCAACAATCTCATCTGGAATGGTACTGATTTACAGTAGTCTGAGTCACCAGGACCCACCGTGCATGAAAGTGCTAAAGCTATTCCGGTGAAAGCAAGCATTAGCCCTGTTAGGAAATAGTTGAAAGCACCTATCACCATTGCGACCAGTCCTATGGCCGATATAGTAATCCCCAGCTTCATGTATTGAACAAGCTTGACGCTTGTAACGAACTCCGGGATTAACTCGGCAAGCTTGCTAAGACTATCTTGCAGGCTTTCGTCAACCACCTGCATGAATATGGTGAGCCCTGCCACGAGCAGGAATACACCCATAATCGCTACGTCAACATGCCTATCTAGCGAGGCTTTAAAGAAGCTTAGCCTTATGGAGAAAGCACCGGTCTCCAACGCGCTTAACAAGGGTGGTGCCAGAATGGTTAAGGCAAACCCGGTTACAACCATGCCGATTGAGATGAACGCTATCAGCGATACTTCATGTATTTTCTGAAGCGAACCCATTAATGCTTCAACCTTAATCGACCCGTCACTCATTTTCTCCCCCTGTCAGAAATCCGGCGGGAACAGGTTAAAAGCAAGGGAGCACCGCTATACGCGGTGAATAGGCTTAATTCGGCAATACTGTTGAATCTTAGGATGGGTTACACAGAAACACGCCAGGCGTTTCCACAACGACAATCTCCATTATTTTAAAGGCTTGAACCCTTACAAGTCAAGCTTATCACTGGTTTTAGCAGAATATTCATATGAGGGGGAAAGATGGGGTATGCTGGAGGAATACTCGTAACATTCCTGTTGTTAATAGTGATTGGATGGATACCTGTGATAGGGCCGATTCTAGCTGGAATAGCTGGGGGGATCGTCGCTAAGAAAGGGGCTGGTGGAGGCTTCCTAACAGGCTTCATAGGGGGATTATTCGGGGGAATATTGCTCACCATTATTCTAACAGTTCTCGGCGGGTTGCTGGCGGGAGTACTGGGAGCCTTAATAGGGTGGGTCGTGGGGTTTGCCTTCATTATTCTCCTCGTGTTCACAGCCGTTCTCGCAGGCATTGGAGGATTGATAGGTGGAGCCATAGCTGGTGGGAAATAGTGTTTGTGATTAGGGTTGGTGAAGAGTTTATTCATGACTCATGTTTTTAAGCAATCCCTTAATATGAATTCTGAAGCGTTCCGAGCCCCGTTCTCGTATAAAGGTTTTTCAAGCTTGGCGGCTTCCTGTAAAGCAGCCTCTAGATTACCAGGAGTTACTTGGTCTATGAAAACCGCTTTCAGCTTGGATGCAAGCATTTCAACGTCTTCTCTAGGATAGAGCGGTGAATGCCTTTTAGAGTAGACTATCACTACGGGTTTCCCATACGCTAGCCTGGCGGTGACGGCGGTCGTGCCCGGGTGGGTGACAACCACTGATGCCCCTGCAAGCCACTTGTGGAAGTCGTCAACATGTTTGAAGAAAACCCAGTGAGGCTTCCTGGAGATGAAGGGGGTGGGATCTATGTCGCCAGTTTGAACAACCACTTTCTCAAAGCTAAGTCTTACCACGGCTTCGAAAACCTCTGATGATCCCAGTGTTCCAAGAGTTACCAGCAAATACCCTTCGTCACTAGGCTGGTGGAGTGCGGGCTCGTGTAAAGGTCCAACAACGATTCCATCATCGTAAAGCGCTTTTTGCTCCTCCCAGTGGAGGAGAACCTTGGCTCCCAGCATGTGAAGGATTTTAACAGCTTTAGCAGGCTTGGAAAACCTGTTAACATCTTCAACAACGTAGACCGGCGTGCCTTTAAACAGCTTAAGCCATGCTGAGGCAGGTATGGAGAAGTTGGAGCCAGCAGCGAAGACGAAATCATACTTCTCCTTGACAAGCCATGCTGTGCTGGCAAACCCTGCCAGCCACCTGTGGATTCCACGGTGGAAAGGCTCCAGCGGCTTTCGAGGGAGGACGGCGTAACGCAACTTCCCCAGCCTGGTGAACTTCTTGGACAGGTGCTCGTAGCCTTTTGGAAGCAATATGTCTAATTCCACACCATGCTTGGCTAGCTCGTAAGCCGCTGAGAAAGCATAGCCGGCGTGTCCCCCGTACCCAGCGATTACAAGGCCTCTCAACATCCACCACGCTGTCAGGTATACTTATCAGGACACTGTTAAAAATCACTGTCTTCTTAAGAGGAAACGGAGTAGCTGGGGCTTGAGGCGTGGGAAACCTTGAAGCGGGCCCGCGGGGATTCGAACCCCGGGCCTCCGGCTCTCCTCGGAGCCTACTTAGAAGGCCGGCGCCCTATCCTGGCTAGGCAACGGGCCCGCTTCAATCCTGTTTAATAGTGTTTCACGTTTTATATTTTTAACCTCAATTTTACGGCCTCAGAACCTGCGACGTCTCAAAGTTATTTGATGGCACCGGCGAAGAGCGTGGGGCATATGTTGCAGGTAACCGGGTTTACGGTTTCATCAACCAATTTATGTAGCCCGCAAACATGCTTGTCGGCCAGGGTTTTCAGCACAACCTTGTTAACCTCTATTTGAAGACTGACTCCTTCAAGCTCTCCCCGGGCTATTTTCTCGGAAACCTGCTCAACCCTCTCCATGATCCCTGGGTTTTTCGAAACATCGAGGAACATGCCTCTCTCTCCTTTCATATATCTTGAAACCAGGGATGGTGAAACCCCTAACTTCTCCGCTATAGCTATGGGTGGAATATTCTTCTCTACGAGCTTCAGCACTATGAGTCTTTTAATCGAGGGTTCAACATACCGGTATGCTAGCTCGAAAATGTTTTTAGGCAAACTACAACACCACTATCTTCTTCATGATCTCTTCAGGGTTATTCAATACTTCGGTGAAGTCTTCCACAATTTCTGCAACGCCGAGTAGCTCCCCGTCAGGCTTTCTCACAGCTACGAGTAAAACCCTTATGATCCTGTCCCCAAGCCTCGTCCAGAAAACCCTGTATTTCTCCTTGCCCGTTTTCAAGGCTTCAACATTTCTTGCAACATACTGCTCAAGCCTGGGAGGGTGGCAGTATTCAAGCCTGCGCCCAAGAATGGTTTTTGCGCGAGGGAATCCTCCTGAAACACTGCTCTCGCTGAAGAATCTCACCCTATTGTTTACGTCAGCGTAGGTGATCTCAAGTGGGAGGGATTTAAACAATGCCTCAACCTCCTCACGCGAGAGGAAGCCTGTTTCAAACTCAAGATCGCCTTCTCTCACTACAGAGTAGTCATCTGGTTGAAAACTCGTAGAGCCGATAACACCCTTCACCTCCTCAGGAAGTCTTTCAGCCTGCTCAGGGGTTATCTCCGCAACCACTTGATACGGATACTTCGGCTCCTCAGACGGCGTCCACTCATGCTTATCCTGCTTCACGAAGAAGCCTAGTTTTCCAGCCACTTTGTCAACCCCTGCCCACTCACCTTCCGATAAAAGAACCCATAGTGCTGGGTAGAGGATTTTGTTCTCACGGAACACTAGGTCAGCGATATCCCTTGAGAGCTGTGTAGCAATCTCCGAAACCTTTGCGGACTCCTCGCTTAACGGGTTCACAACAACCTTATCGAGCAAACTCAGCAACTCCCTTATCTTTACAATAACCTGGTCCTCCCTACCCCATAGAACCCTGGGAATAGCGTAGATGCCTCTCCTCTCCAAGTAAGGGAAGAGAACCATCTGGTTCTTCCTGTAATGGCTTCTCAGCTGGTTCTTCGCAATAGTGATCAGTGATTTAACGTTTGCTAAGGCTTTTGAAGCATTTTCGGCATCACCATTCTTCAAGGCTTGGGCTAAGAGGCCTGCGTAAAGGCCGAGGGCTTCCGAAGTCTTCAATATCTCATCGTTCTCGGAAATTAGCAGGTCCAGGGGATGCCCCTTGGGAATGTCTTTGAGCTCCCTGGATGCGAGGACGTTTTTGAATAAATCCAGGTGGATATCACACATCTTCAATATCTCGCTTACGGATACGCCTTCCCTGACGAGCTCCTGTTCAACCGTGACTATTTCAAAGGGAGTAATCTGTGATAGAATATGCGAGAACTCCTTCCTCAACTCCTCATAGCTTTCTCCTTCATGGATTCTTTTAAGCAAATTCTTCACGATTTCTACCTTCTCCTTGCTAACATGGTTCAAGGTTTTCACCAAGATGTGGTATTGTTTCATCCCTTTTTAAATTTGACACGTGTCAATTAGCAGAAAATTCTACAAGCTAGAACACTATTCAACAGGAAAGACGGTTTTGTAAAAAAGGCTTGAAAAATTAGGGAACTGTCTTGTAAATCGTGTAGTACGGCATTAGCATAGGCGGCCCTATCAGAATCCCGTGCACATTAGTATTGTAGACTATCATAAGGTTTCCTTGCAGTAAAGGTATGAACGGGACTTCCTCTGCAAGGATGTTCTGAACCTGCCTGTAGAGTTCAATTCTCTCGGACTGATTAACTAGTACTTGAGCCTGATTCAGTAGCTCGTCCACCGTTGGGTTAGAGTACTGCGAACCTGTCCACTTGTTAGCACCTGTCATCAGGAATGGCGTCAGGAAGTTGTCCGGGTCTATGTAGTCAGGATACCATCCAAACAGGCTTAGCATCATCCTGTTGTTCCTGGCGTTGTCAACATACGTGCTCCACTCAGCACTCTTAAGCTGGACGGTGATCATTCCCGTAGCCTCTAGCTGGTTCTTTAGCAAGGTGGCTACGTCAGCCTCCGTGTCACCATAGTGGGTGGGCGTGTACCATAGCTCGATCACCAGCTTGTTCTCCTCGCTGAACCCTGCTTGCATTAAGAGATCCCGGGCGAGAGTGATGTTTGGGCCTGGGCCATATGCCTCTTTGAAAGCATCTACGTGCCCCCACATTCCAGCTGGAACCAGGCTGTAGAGCGGGCTCATGGTGTTGTAAAAGACTGTTGACGCTATTTCAGTCCTGTTTATCGCAGCGGCTATGGCCTTCCTCACCAGGACGTTGTCAACTGGGGACATTTTCACATTAACAATTATGTACCTTATGAACGTGCCCGGGATGCTCTGGACTACAAGGTTCGGCTTCCTCTCCAGGTCAGTGTAGTCTTGAGGCCTCAAGGTTCTCCAAGCAATGTCGACCTCGCCGTTCTCCAAGGCAAGCCTTAGGGACGTAGCATCCCTGTAAAACTTGACAACAATCTCCTTAGTCTTCGGCTTCTCGCCATGATAGTACGGGTTCTCCCTCAACACTATGTACTCGTCACGCTTAAACTCTGCAATGCAGTAGGGTCCGGCCCCGCCCCAGGTTGCATCGCTCACTATCTCGTTGGGATAGCTCGGGTGTACTGGGAAGTATGGAGGCGTCGCGGCTACGGCTAAGAAGAAGGCTGCAGGTGTTGCCAGCTCAAATCTTACAGTATAGTTGTCCAAGGCAGTAACGTTCGAGACAAAGTCTGTGACGAGCCACGCAGGGTCCCCGTTAATAGTCATCACTCTTTCAATACTTCTAACAACATCATCGGCAGTGAGCTTTCTCCCATCGCAGAATGAAACATTCTGCTTCAACTTGAAAGTCCACACAGCACCATCCTCTGAAACCGTCCAGCTTTCCGCGATACCGGGGATAAGCTCATCTGTGCCGGGCTTATACTTGACCAGGCCTTCCATCACGTTGGTTAGTATTTCCCACGTGAAGAAATCGTAGGCGTTTGAAGGGTCGAGATCGGTTACTTTATCGGTAACTCCTATGACAACCCTTTCAGCCAGAGCAGGCTGTGCTGGCTGCGTGTATACGTAGATTAATACTCCCGCGGCGATAATTATAAGTAGGAGTAATACTATTATTATCTTTTTATTCAAATCCCACACCAATAGTTTTTACAGTTCCATTTAATTTATAAATTTAACCCTCTATAACTTGTTAAAGATTTGAGTTGAAAGGGGTTTTCTCAATGGGCCTGGCCCGTTACGTGCTAATAAGGGGTTTGCTAATAATTCCCACGATCATTGTCTTGTACACTCTTGTCTTCATAGTTTTAAGGATACTGCCTGGGAACCCTGTTTTAGCTGCGCTGGGAACTAAGAACATCCCTGAAGAACAGTTGATCGCTATTATGAAGGATCTGGGGCTTGATAAACCGTTGTACCAGCAGTATTTCGAGTACTTGGTAAACTTTCTCCAAGGAGATATGGGCAAGTCCATGATAGTGAGGGGTAGGGCTATTGCGAGCGATATAGCGGACAAGCTCCCAGCAACCATAGAGCTTTCCGTGTGGGCTATGGCTTTCAGCCTCTTAATAGGTGTGGGAACCGGGTATTTAGCAGGCAACAGCGAGAGGGAGTCGGTTAGAAACTTCGCGAGGCTGACGGGCTCTATCACATATGTGATATTCATACCAGCCCTGGGAATATTCCTCCAGCTGGTGTTCTCTCAATGGCTCAGGATACTTCCTTCAGGCGGCAGATTATCCACCGGTTTCTACCTTAAACCTGTCACCGGGCTCTACACTATAGACTCACTACTCCAGCTCAATATTCCAGCCTTTGTGGACGCTGTGAAACACATAGTTCTGCCAGCTTTCACCCTGGGCCTCGTCCTATCCGGTCCTTTCACAAGGCTAACGCTTAACAACATGGTTAAGATCAGGGAGTCTAAGATGGTTACAGCTTACTATGCGAGAGGGGTCAGGGAGGAGCTTGTGTCCCGCCACGTCTTCAGGCACGTGTTAATACCGGTGGCAACTTACGCGGGATTACAATTCGCCCTCCTGCTTGGAGGGGCTGTTTTAACGGAGACGACTTTCAACTGGCCCGGCATAGGCACCTATTTGGTCGACAAGGTAATGTACAGGGATTACACTGCTATACAAGCAGTAGTGATAATATTTGCCTTCATAGTAGGGTTGACCAGTTTAATCGTGGACGTTCTCTACGCATTGATAGATCCCAGGGTGAGGTATTAATGAGGCTTGGGAGATTAAACACTTACATAATTATTGGCCTTGCCATGATAGCGTTCTTCACATTCATGGCTGTTTTCGCTGACTTCATAGCCCCCTACTCTCCCGTGGAGAAAGTCGGCCCTGAGAGAAGCCCTCCATCCCGCGAGTATTTGATGGGCACGGATAATCTTGGAAGAGACATGTTTTCAAGAATCGTCTACGGGAGCAGGATTATATTGGTAGTTGTCTTCCTATCCGTGCTCGTGAGCGGGAGCGTTGGAACGATCCTCGGTCTTTTAAGCGGCTACGTCGGCGGATTTATCGACAAGGTTGCATCATTCGTAATGGATTCCCTTTACGCCTTCCCATCCCTGATTCTTGCGATAGCGTTATCTGTTGCGCTCGGGACGAGTCCCTTGAACGCTGCCATAGCCATAGCGGTGGTCTACATTCCAACCTATTTCAGGATGATCAGGGGCCAGGTGTTGAGCTTGAAGAACGAGCTCTTCATCGAGGCTGCCAGGGCCCTCGGGATCCCGTCTTCAAGGATAATTACAAGACATATTCTTCCACACCTAACTCAGACTTTAATGGTAGTGTTCAGCATGAACAGTGCCGACGCCGTGCTCACCGAGGCAGCGCTGAGCTTCCTCGGCTTAACCGTCCAACCCCCGGAACCTGACTGGGGTTTCGACCTCTACAAGGGTAAAGGCTTCATCCTCTCAGGAGACTGGTGGCTGCTAGCATTCCCCGGGCTCATGATAACTCTTCTAGCAATAGGCTTCGCCCTGCTCAGCGAGGGCGTTTCCCTAAAGTTCGGGGGGAGGGATTAATGGAGGCTTTAAGAGTCGAAGACTTATGGGTTAAATACTACACTGCCAGCGGGGTTGTATCAGCGGTCTCAGCCGTCTCCTTCACCATGAAGCGCGGGGAGATGCTGGGGGTTGTAGGAGAAAGCGGTAGTGGGAAGTCAACGCTGGGTTTCGCGCTGATGAACATGGTGCCTCCTCCCGGTAGAATAGTTAAGGGAGCCGTGATTCTCGATGGGAGAAACATTCTCGAACTGGGAAGCAAGGAGCTTAGGGGGATAAGGGGTAGCAGGATATCCATGGTTTTCCAAGACCCTTTCACAACTCTTGACCCTTTGAGGAAGGTGAGCGATCAATTCGTAGAGTTCCTCATGGAGCATGGTTTATCGAAGGAGGAGGCGCAGTCTAGAAGCTACCAGCTACTCGCAGCGGTAGGGATACCTGAGAGGCTTAGGGACGCTTACCCCCACCAGCTCAGCGGGGGGCAGAAGCAGAGGGTTTCAATAGCAATGGCTATAGCCTTAAACCCTTCCATAGTGGTAGCTGACGAACCCACTACAGCCCTCGACGTTATCGTGCAGAAGCAGATAATGGATTTGATGAATGAGATAAGGGTTAAGCACAACGTGTCGATAATGCTGATAACCCACGACATCGCTCTCGCTCTTGAGAGAACTGATAAAATCCTTGTAATGTATGGTGGAGAGGTAATGGAGTATGCTGGTAAGGATGACTTGATGAGAGAAATGTTCCACCCGTACACGAAGGCCTTGTTCGCATCTCTCCCAAGGATCTCGTCTAAGGAGTTGCCTAGGTTTTTAAAAGGCTATCCGCCGGATTTAAGAAACCCTCCTAAAGGATGTGTGTTCAACCCTAGGTGTGAATACGCGACCGATAAGTGTAGAGTAGAGAAGCCTGTTTTAAGAGAGGTTTCCCCTGGACACTATGCTTCATGCCATTACGCGGGTGAGCTTGATGCCGCTACTTGAACTTGACAGGATAGTGATGGAGTTTGAGATAGGTTCTTTCGGCAGGAAGAAGAAGGTTAGAGCTGTTGATAATGTATCGTTAAGCATTGACAAGGGATTGATATATGGATTGGTTGGCGAGAGCGGTAGCGGGAAGTCCACGTTAGGGAGGGTAACGCTCAGGCTTTACAAGCCGGTGTCAGGGAGGGTGTTGTTTGATGGACAGGATATTACAGGACTACCTGAGAGCAAGCTGAGGCCTTTGAGAAGGAGGATGCAGCTAATCCCTCAGGACCCATACGGGGCTGTTAACCCTGTTCAGACAATAGGCGAGGCTTTATCAGAACCCCTGATAGTGCACTATGGGTTGGAGACGCGTGAGGCGATGGAACAGGTTAAGGCAATGCTGGAGAACGTTGGCCTTACTCCAGCGGAGGATTTCATTAGCAGGAGGCCTTTTAACCTGAGCGGGGGGCAGTTGCAGAGAGCTGTTATAGCTAGGGCTATGTTGTTGAAACCGGAGTACATTGTTGCTGATGAACCCACCAGTAATTTAGACGCCTCCATAAGGGCTTCCATAGTGAAGCTCCTGCTGGATTTCAAGGAGAAGTATAATCAATCACTATTGTTCATTACACACGACATAGTTTTGCTCAGCCTAATAGCGGACAGGATAGGGGTAATGTATCTTGCCCAGCTGGTTGAGGAAGGGCCCAGCGATGAAGTCATTAAGAACCCTCTACACCCGTATACACGGGCTCTTTTATCCGCAATCCCCCTGGTCAGCCAGGAGCTAGGGTTCGAGAAAATCATCCTGAAAGGGGAGATAGGGGATCCTGCTAACCCGCCCACAGGCTGCAGGTTGCACCCAAGGTGCCCATACGCTAGTCAAAAATGCGCTAAGGAGGAGCCTCCATTCATCGAATTAGCCGCTGGGAGAAAGGTAAAGTGCTGGCTTTACGCGAGTGGTTAATTTGTTGAATCTTAGGCACAGGTTTTAACAATTAGGATGAAGTAGTGAACTATTTCATTGTGGCGTCTTCTTATCCCATAGGAGTTTCCTACCCCAGTATCAGCTTTTAATAGGATCTTTGTGACATAAACTTACTTTAGTGGGAGTTATGAGTTCTAACGTCAATGTTTTTCCGAAGAGATATATGCCATTCCTCCTCAAGCACACGGGTGAAGCCTACCAGAAACTGGGGGATGACGAGGTCATCGGCTTCGCACTTTACTATTCGGAGAAGCTTAGGAAAAAGCCCGGATTCCTAAGGAGGAAGGGGGAGAGGATCAGCGCGGTCGCGCTCGTTCTCTACCCGCTCCTTGTCAAGCCGACCTCGAAGGGGATGGCCGTCCTAATAGACCCGCTCAGGAGTAGCAGGCTAACCATACAGTATAACGTGGTGGATAAGAACCTACTGGACTCCGCGTTGCAAGAGCTTTCAGCAATGACCGGGAAGAGCTTTCTCGACGGACTGGTAAAGCTAAGCAGGCTTGCCCAGGACGTGGCGGGCGCTAGGTCGGGGGTGCGGAAAAAGGTTGTAGAGCTTGACAACGTGGTCTCAGACCCGGGTTTACTGCAAGGGTTGAAGCCGCTAATAGGGATGGAGACAACCTACAACGTCCCGTTCATAGAAATACCTTTCCCCTCAGTTGATCACGAGGAGGTTGCCAGTAGGATAAGAAAGGTTATGAGCGAAGTAGATGAACTCGTAGACTACGTTAACAAACTGTTGGAAAAGGTTAGAGAGCTTCTAGAGGAATGGAAGAAGGATATTTCGAAGGAGTATGATGAGAAGTTGAGAATTATGGATAAGAAGATTGAGGAGACAAAGCAAGCCGTTGCCAAGGCTATTGAAGAATTGAAGAGAAAGAAGGATGAGGAGCTTTCCGCGGTAAAAGAAAGATATCTACCTAATATTGAGACTGTTGAGAAAAGGATAGTTGAGACTCGTGAAAACGTTAGGAGGCTTGAGGAGGAGCTGGAAAAGGCGAAGGAGTACGGCAAGGACACCTCGGATTTGAAGAAGAGGCTTAACGACCAGAAGAAGACGTTGAAGAATCTTGAGAAGGAGCTTGAGAACGCTAAGGAATCGTATGATTACGAGGTTAGAAGGGTTGAGAAAAAGTATAGCGAGCTTGTAGAAGCGGAGAATAACAAGGTTAGGTCGATTCTCAGCGAGAGGGAAGCGGTTCAGAAAGAGGTGGAAGCATTGATCCAGGAGGCTGGTAAGAGGTTTGACGCTATTAGGAGTAGTCTCCAGGAGTACGTAGAGGGGCTTGTCAAGGCTGGGAGAAGGATTGAAGAAATCAGCATTAACGCGCCGTCGAAGAGTGAGGAGATACATTTAATCCCCCTTGTATACACCTCGTATGTTTCGGATGGAACTGCTCGTTCAAGTATTACGACAATAGTGGTCCTGGAGCCTGGTGGAATGCTTGGGCCAAGACTCATCCACTACATTAACGAGGGAATCGCTAACTACTTCTCCTGGGTTAAACAAGTGCTTGACAAGGAGGAGATGAAGCCGGAGGTTAGTGCTAAAAACCTATTGGCCAACACTACCCCAGAGAGGGTTGAGGTGTGTTTAACTCGCTTATCAGATATGGGGTTGTTCAGCAGGGAGGACGCGTCCAAGATGGCGAGGAGCCTCGAGGAGCAGATGAAGATGAGTGGTTGAGCGGGAAATACGCTGAGACCGTTGCTTAGTTAGAGTTATATTTTTATTTTCACGCAACCCTTCCAATATTCTTGGTTCCCTTAAGGGATGCTTATGAATAATAAGTGGAAACTGGCTGTGACTGTTGCGATGCTTGCACTGGTTGGTATAGTAGCGTACTCTCCGCTCGGAGATCTCACACTGCAACAGAAAGCAATGATAGGCATTTCCATATTGGCAATAGCCTACTGGGTCACGGAGTGCGTGCCCATACCTGTTACAGGCATAATTATAATCCTTCTGGAAATAGTCTTCGGCGTATTCCCTCTAGCGAAGGGATTGTCCTACATAGCGTCCGATGTCAACATGCTGATCCTAGCCGGGTTAGTAATATCCATTGCTCTCTCAAAGTACCAGCTGGATCGTCTTCTAAGCCTTAAGATTCTTTCATTCATGGGTGAGCAAACCGATAGGATAGTCCTCGGCATGATGCTTGCCACAGCCCTTCTCTCAATGTGGATTCCTAACACGGCTGCGGCGGCAATAATGGCGCCTGTAGCCGTGGGTATGCTGGAGCTGATAAGGGCGGAGAAGGGGAGGAGCAATGCGGGGAAGATAATGATGATCGGTGTTGCATACGCGGCAACTATCGGCGGGATAGGCACACCTGTCGGGACTCCTCCGGTACCCATTACTATCAGGAATGTTAAGGAAGCAACAGGGTATGACATCACTTTTGCCATGTGGATGGCGTGGGGTGTTCCAATAGCCTTAGCATTAACGATTATTGCATGGAAACTCCTCACACTGTTTTATCCTCCGGAGGTCAAAACAATCCCGGGAGGCAAAAGCATTGTTGAAGGAGAGCTAGCTAAGATTGGAAAACTGAACAAACAGCAGAAGACAACCCTGGCAATTTTCGGAGTAGCAGTGGTTCTATGGCTTATGGACTCGTTCTACCCTATTCTCCCTAACTGGACCTACATAGCCTCCTTGATAATCATCATACTCTACCTGATACCTGGGGTTGGAACACTGTCATGGGATGAGGTTTCGCGAGAGGCTGACTGGGGTGTTTTATTCCTCGTCGCCGGAGGGCTGGCATTGGGTGGAGGTCTGAGGGAAACCGGGATTGTTAAAATGCTTGCAGACGCTATAGCGACAGGGCTGGCCGGGGCATCACCTTATCTTGTCAACATCGTAATAGCGTTGGTGGCAGGGTTCAGTGTAACAGTATTTTGCAGTATAACAGCCACCTCGTCAGCATTCGTCCCAATCGCAATAGCGATAGCAGGATCCCTAGGCATGGATGCAAGGTTCACGGGCATTGTAGCTGGTGTAGCATCATGCTTCGCCTTCCTCCTACCAGCCAACACTCCCCCGAACGCTATCGCCTACTCCTACGGATACTTCAAGAACTATGAGATGGCTAAGGTTGGCCTGGTTTTAACGCTATTGTCCTCCATAGTGTTGATAGCCTTCATGCCGATGATAACACTCCTCACCGGTTGATAACAGTTCAATCAACAAAACGTTTTTTACAATATGAGGTGTATACTATGAATGGTTAGCGCGTATGGTTGAGCTACGGGGCCTTAATGTTCTGAAAACCACGGGAGCTCTCATGTCCCTGCTGGGCGCACTTATGACCTCTGTGCCCCTGATAGATTTAGCGTACGGTGAGCAGGTTTCGGCAGGGTTTCTCGCATTCTCAATCATCCTCATGATAGGGGGTTTCCTGCTTTCGAGAATACAGACACAGGAGGGCTTGTCATTTATTGAAGCAGTTCTCTCCTCTACTCTAGCGTGGACTCTTCTACCCGCGATCTCCGCAATACCGTTGTCTATTGAGCTTTCAATACCATTGTACGATGCGTTCTTTGAAAGCGTCTCAGGGTTTACCGGAACCGGGTTAACGGTTCTCACAGGGCTTGAGAAGTTGAAGCCTAGCATACTGTTCTGGAGGGCTTTAATGCAGTGGGTCGGGGAGCTGGGGTTCGTTGTTTTCGCAATGGTATTGTTCCCTTTCTTCTACAGGTATGGGCTACTCATGTATGGTGTTGAGAGACCGGTTAGGATAGAGGCTTCAATGTATCGAACCGCGCGAAGACTTTTCAACATCTACATAGTTTTAACGCTCGCCGGAGCCCTCATGCTCTACTACTCGGGCATGAACATTTTCGACGCTGTAACGCACTCGATGACCGGAATAGCCACCGGCGGTATGAGCAACTACGATGCTAACTACGACTTCATCTACAGAGCTGCACCCTTAACTTCTATTCCATTAATCATTGTAATGGTGCTTGGGGCGACAAACTTCCTCCTTCTCGACAAGCTTTTAAGAGGGGATGTGGGGGAGGTTGCCCGTAACGAGGAGTTCAAGCTCTATATAGTTCTCTTACTGTTCTTCTCCGCCATCACATCTGCATCCATGCTTTCCTCCAATAACGTTTCATCAAACATTTCTGAAACAATAGTCTCCGGGGTTTTCAACGCGATCTCCGCGATGACTACAACAGGCTTCAACATCGGCGCGATCAACCAACTTCCATACGCTACGAAGCTTACCCTCACCTTCTCAATGCTTATTGGAGGGATGACCTTTGCAACCGGGGGAGGCATTAAAGTGCTCAGGTTTCTCATAATTTTGAAGAAGCTTAAGGCTGCGTCAATAAGCATTGTAACAGGTGGGAGGGCTGAGACAAGGATTAGGCTAGGGGAAAACGTGATGGACGACTCGGAAGTGGTTTCCGCACTCTTACTGGCTTTAACACATTTCACAGCAGTCTTCACAGGGGCCATGCTTATAAAACTCATGCTCCCAGGCTTCGACTATGCCGACGCGTTGTTTGAATCAGCATCGGCCGCGAGCTGTGTGGGATTATCCACAGGGATCGCATCTGCCACGGCGCCCCCCGGGGTTAAAGCTGTTTTAATCTTACTGATGGTTCTAGGAAGGCTGGAGTATCTCCCACTCCTCATGCTTGTAGGCTGGATCCTGGGCAGGAAAACTATTAAATTATTAAGATAGTTCACCAATAATAAAATACCTTGGAGCAGTGTTAGCTGAGGGTTTTTCATGAAAATACTCATAGCCGGTGGCGGCGAGTTCGCTGAGAACTTAATTAAAATGCTGAACCCTAGGGAAAACGAGATCATAGTTATAGAGAAGGATGAGGCGCGGAAAAGAGAGCTGGAGTCAAAGTACGATGTCCTGGTGATCAATAAGAGTGCTACGGACGTTGACGTTTACGCTCGAGAGGTGAAGATGGACGAGATAAATGCTGTCCTAGCCTTAACCAATAGTGATGAAATAAACATGTTGGTCCTCGCAATAGCGAAAATCTACAATGTACCTATCAGGATCGGGAGGTTTGCCGAGGAGAAGATTGGCGAGCTGGTTCGGGAGCTCCAGCTCGGAATCCCTATAACGCAGCCTAAGATCTTGGCGAGCATTGTAGCAGACTACATGTCATCGGTCCTGACACCTGTTCTACTGGGAAAGCTTGGATCTTTCGACCTATATGTCGTAGGGGTTGCGGAAGGGGATAGGGCAGCAGGGTCCAGGATTAAGGATCTTGAAATGAGTGAGGAGGTAGGCAGGATCATACTTATGTTTGATGGCACCAGGTTTAAAGTGCCTTCTGAAGACGATGTTTTAAAACCCGGAGATATCTTGGTGATAATGGCTACGGGAAGTGATTTTATAAGCCACATAAAGGGGTAATCATGGCTGAGCCAAGCCTCATCCAGGACTTACTGTCTAAGCTCGAGGTCCCAATAATCATAGTTCTCACACTAGTCATTGTTAGAGTGCTTTTCAAAAAACTCCTCGACTCCCTGGCAATGCGAGGCACGATCTCAGTCACGGGTAAGGAAACAGTTTTGAGGATTCTGGATATTTCAATCATAGTTATATCCTTCCTCGTCCTGGTAGCCCAGTTCATAGAAGTACACACGGCTCTTATAGCGATAGCGGGGCTGGCCCTTGTCTTAGTCTTCATGCTTATCGATAAGATAAGAGGGTTTATCGCCTACCTATCACTTCAAATGGATAAGAAAATCATGGGCAAGTATTTTGAAATAGTACTGCCCGGTTTCAAAGAGCCGGTTTACGGGAGGGTGGCGAAGATTTCATCGTCATACTGCGAGATCGAAGACGTCTTTGGCGAGAAGTACTTGATACCCAACACGGTAATGTATAACGCTGTGCTGAAACCGCTGACACCAACCGTGGTGTTTGACATTCGTTTGAAGATCACGGGTGAAGAGGACTTGCGGAAGCTGATAGAGCTGTTCAAGAGCTTTAAACCGGAAGTTTTCAGGATAGACGATAGGAGAACCATTATACGGCATGTAGGCCCGTCGAGATTTACTATAAGGATTGTAGCGCATCCCACGGGTCCTAGTATCAGGCATATTGAGATCATTGATTTCATGTCCGAATTGATTGGAAGATTCAAGGAGTATGATCCCGAAGTCCGCTTCGTGAAAGTTTACTAAAAGAATGTTTAACCTATCCCTTTCCGAACCCTGCCCCTGAGGTCGTAGAAAGTAGCTTTTTCAATCACCGCTTCAACAGATACTCCATAATCGAGCAGGCCTCCTCCCAGCAGGATGACAGGGATGTAGTTGTCAAGCCTGCCAACCCATGTGTTAGAGTACTCTGTAACAAACACCGGCAGGGTTGATCCAACATATTTCTCCCTAACCTTAAGCCCCACCTCCTCTACGGTTTCAAGCATTCTGAGCATTCTCTCCTTTCTAGCGCGTGTCGGAATGTTCGGCATTCCAGCTGAGAGCGTGTTGGGTCTCACGCTGTATCCTGCGAAGTGAACTCTTTCAAACTCTAACTCTTTAATCACCTTCAAAGTATTCTCGAAGTCTTCCTCATCCTCAAAGGGGTGGCCTACTATTATATCGGTTGCAATGCTAACGTCACTGATTTTCCGCTTCACCTCTTTGATTAAACCCCTGTACTCATCAACAGTATATTTCCTGTTCATAGCCTTCAACACTTTGTCGCTACCAGACTGGAGAGGGATGTGCAGAAACCTGTAGATCCTGCGGTCTGAATAGACGGCTTCAACCAGCTCGTCAAGGATTGGTGGCAGGTGCTCCGGGTTTATCATTCCTATTCTCACCCTGAACTCTCCTTGCAGTGTCGAAATCTTTCTAACCAGTTCAGGAAGATACCGTTTACCGTACAGGTCTACCCCGTAAGTGCCCAGGTCCATCCCCGTCAACTGTATCTCCACCGCGCCCATTCTTACAGCGGTCTCAATGGATTTTACGATTGCTTCAATAGTGTGGCTCATTAATACTCTTCTAGCATGTCTTGTTATGCAGAAGGAGCAGTTGCTCAGGCATCCCTCTTGAATAGGTATTGGCGCAATCCTGTTCTCGAAGAACAGTCCTATCCTGTCTCTTTCCCTAACCCCATCCAGCATCACAACCTTCCCGCTTGATTCCACTGCTACATGGATTCTGGAAGAGTTCTGCGGGGAGACAAGGCTGGCTTCAGGAGCGGTTTTCAACACCTTGTATGGCTGTGCAGCGGGGAGGCATCCAGCGACCACGAGCTTCACGTTTCTCTCCTGGACCAGTCTTCTGAGACTGGTTATTTTCTTCAACATGTGTTGCTCCGTGTCAAGCCTAACCGTGCAAGTATTGATTATTACCACGTCAGCGCTGGAGGGATCGGCGACGATAGAGTGTCCTCTCTCTGTTAAAATATGCTTCATCAAGGCTTCATCGCTCCTGTTGAGCGCGCAGCCGTATGTTTCCACGTAAACCCTCATTAAACCATCCATTAACAGAATTATTGTTAAATAGCCCTCTTAACAATAATCTCCCTGGAGAGGTGTTGTTTTTGAAGAGTATCAGGGACTACAGTTACGAGGAGCTGTTGGACAGGGCGATTCAGAGACTGCCGTCTAAGAAGAGCAGCGGCGAGGTCTTCGAAATCCCCAGGGCTGAGGTTTTGATCGTTGGAGGCAGAACTATTGTTCACAATTTCTCGGAAATAGCTGAGGCTCTTGGTAGGGAGAAAGATATTGTTCAAAAATACTTTGTCAAGGAGCTTGGTGTTCCAGCCTTCCTCAACGAGGCTGGGCAGTTGCTATTGCAGGGCAAGTTCAATGCCTCAGTCATCAACAAGCTTATAGAAGTCTTCGTTGAGAAATACGTTAAATGCCCCACCTGCGGAGCCATTCACACAAAACTCGCTAAGAAGGGCAAGGTTTTCGTGATGAGGTGCGAGGCCTGCGGCGCGGAGACCACGCTACCGGTTTTCTAGAGCGCGTGATGTCTTGATGGAGGAGAAAGGTGGTCTGGAAGCATACACCGGCTTGGAGTATGTAAGCATAAGGTTTTCAGATGATGAAGTAGTAGTGTCAGTGTGCGACGAGGAGATCCTGGGGAAAACCCTTGTTGACCCGGGTAAGGGGATTAAATACGTAGTAGACCCTTTCTTCTACAAGGGGGAGCTTAAAAGTGTTGAAGAAGCCTTGGAGATCCTCTCCACCGCTACAACGGGCAACCTGGTTGGCGAGAGGATTGTTAAAGCAGCAATAGAGAGGGGGTTTATCCACCCCGATGCTGTTCTCGTAGTTCAAGGCGTTCCAATAGCCTTCTTCGCAATCCTATAGGTGTCGCGTATGAGGTTCTGCGTGCGTTGCGGGAGAGAGGTACCGGACGAGGAGATTATTGGAAACCACTGTCTTGAATGCTATGTTAAATACCTCACCCCATTCAAGGATAAGCCGAGGCTCGAGGTGACGGTCTGCCCTAAGTGTGGTGCATGGTTTTACAAGGGAGAGTGGAATCATCCTTTGGAAGAAAACGAGGTTTTAAGAAGAATCGCGTTAGGGGAGTCTAAGCGCTTCCTCAGGGAGGAAGCAGAGGTTTTAGATGTTTCAGTGGTTAAACCACTCCATAAAATCAGCGCGAGCGAGCACGGGGTGACCTTGAACTATCAATTATTGATTAAGGAAACCAATCCCGTGGAATATGAGCTGGAAGCCCCTGTTAAAATAACCTACAAGCCGTGCCCCTCATGCTTAGCCAGGGCAGGAGGTTCTCATAAAGCATTAGTACAGGTAAGGGTTGAGGGAGAGGTAGATGTCGAGAAGCTGGCTGAGGAGGTTGAGGAGCTTATTGTTAAGGCTGGGCTGGCTTCAAGCGTCACAGAGGTTGAGACCGTGAGGGAAGGCGTGGACGTCAAGTTCGAAGACCCTGTTGCCGCCAGGAAGCTTTCAAGCATTCTGAGCAGGAAGTACGGGGCATCAACAACCGAGTCCTTCAGGTCAACCCGGTTCGACGCTCACGAGGGTAAGTGGAGGGGTGTTGTAACGCTGTCCGTGAGAATCCCGCCAATACACAAGGACATGGTGGTCGAGTACCAGGGTGAGGTTGGCGTTGTCGAGGAGGTTTCGAAAGGACTGGTGAAGATAAGGATTCTTGAAACAGGAGAGCATGTTCAGATAAAGGTGTCAGGCTACTGGGATGGAAAGATTAAGCCGTTGCCAAGGGCTCACCTAGGCGGCAGGTATGTCGTGACGAGTGTTGACAAGAACTACGTCTACTTGCTCAACGAGGAGACAGGGGAGCTTAAGGAGGTCCCGGTTAAGCCTGGTTATTCTCATTTAAAAGCCGGCGATGAAGTATTATTATTGTCAATAGAGGAAAAGGAGTATTTGATAAGGGAGAGTGATTAGGTTTTGCCTAAGAAGGACCAGGGTCTAGGGCCCGGAGCGGAAACACCGTTCCCCGGGGACGATACAGTAGTCTGCGGCGTCATAAGGCATCTCGGCGGGGATTACCTGCTGGCAAAATGCATGGATGGCGTGGATAGGAAGGTTAGGATACCGGGGAAGCTTAGGAAGAGAGTGTGGATTAACGAGGGAGACATAATTCTCGTCGGACTATGGGATTTCAGCCCGGATAAGGGTGAAGTGGTTTACAAGTATGGTCGTAACGAGATAAACAAGCTTATTGAGAAGGGCTTTTTGAGCAAGGAGTTCATTGACGCTCTCAGTGAATACGTATGAGCGATGACGTGGACAGGCTTCTCCGTAGAGGGGGAGGGGAGCCGAGAATCAAGGATGCGGACCTCTACGAGACTGTTGAGGAGGTTTTCGACACATCCACAGTCCTAACGGTTGTCTCCCTGATCCGTAAAAGAGTTTTAAAGCGGATTTCAGGCGTGATCAGTGCTGGGAAAGAAGCAAGGGTTTACCTCGGATACGCTCCAGATGGAAGGGCGCTGGCTGTTAAAATATACCTTACAAGCTCAGCGGAGTTCAGGAAAGGGATTTTGAAGTATATTGTCGGAGACCCGAGGTTTCACGGAGTTAAAACTGGTGACACGAGAGCGCTGATCTATGCGTGGACGAGGAAGGAGTACAGGAATCTTGTAAGGATGAGGGAGGCAGGGGTCAAGGTTCCGGAGCCTGTCGCATTCCTCAACAATGTCTTAGTTATGGAGTTCCTGGGCGAGGAGGGTAAGAGGTATCCATTGCTAGTGGAAGCCTACAAGGAGCTGGAGAAAGAGGAGTTGGAAAACATTTACAAGCTGGTTTTAGAGGAGCTGGAGAAAATCGTCTGCAAGGCTAGGCTCGTGCACGGGGATTTATCAGAGTTCAACATAGTGGTTAAGCCTGATCTCGACATAGCAATCATAGATGTAAGCCAGGCTGTCGACTACTCACACCCTAACGCGAAGGAGTTTCTCGAAAGGGATGTTAGAAATATTAACAGGTTTTTCAAAAATGAAGCCAAGATAAATGTTTTAAGTGACGAGGAGGTTTTGGAGGGGTTGTTTAAATGTCTGGAGAGGAGAAGGGAAGGTTCATCCTAGGCGTTACAAGACTCTACGAGAAAATACCTTTGGAGAGAATAGGGGTTTTAATAGGCGATAACGGGCGGGTGAAGAAGGAGATAGAGGAGAAGACTAGGACGGCTATAACGATAGATTCTTCAACAGGCGGCGTAGTGATAGAGCCAGCCCTCCCCACAACCACCGCTCTCGAGCTTATGAAGGCAAGGGATATAGTTAAGGCAATAGCATACGGCTTCAGTCCTGACAGGGCTATGAGGTTGCTGGATGAGGACCAGGTGTTAGTAGTCATAGATGTTAGACAGTACGTGGGAGATAAGCCTAACCACGTGGCAAGGGTTTTAGGGAGAATAATCGGCGAGGATGGTAAGGCGAGGAGAACTCTTGAGGAAATGACCGGCGCGTTCATATCGATATACGAGCCTTACGTGGCTATCATTGGGGATTTTGAAACAGCTAATATAGCTAAAACAGCTATTGAAATGCTGATACAGGGGAGGAGGCATTCAACAGTTTACAAGTACGTTGAGAATGAGACGTTCACCTTGAAGAGGAGGAGGATGAGGGAGCTCTGGCTCAAGCCTCCTAAAATAGAAACTGGAGAGGAAGGGAAACGAGAGGAATAGGAGTTTTCTAAAAAACGAGTAGGTATATAGCAACGATCATGAGCGCGCTCGCAACGACTTTCTTAAGGGTAAGCTGTTCGTGAAGAATGATCACTGATAACGCTATCACGAATAGAAGGCTGGACTTATCAATTATGGCCACAGGTGTTGTCTCCCCCTTCTGTAATGCCAGGAAGTAGAGAACCCATGATGCTCCTCCAGCCACACCGCTTAGCACTATGAAAAGTGCTTCTCTCGAAGTAATGGTTGACACGAAGCCTGTTCCCCTGAAGGTTAGCATGACCGCTACTGCAAAAACCATCATTACTATAGACCTTAAGGCGGTGCCGGTGAGGGAGTCCACGTGTTGAAGCCCTATTTTAGCGAAAATCGTTGCAAGCGCAGCCATGAAGGCATCTAGCAATGCGTAGATTACCCAATCCTCCAAGGCAACCACCTTTTCAACCCGGCATCTTGTGCGGGCCTTGTCAACACCGTGTTCAGAGGGGGTTCTATCCCCGGGTTCCCTCTTCATCTGCCGGCAAGTGAAGAAGTATTCGTTGAACCCTTAAAATGGTTTTAAGCGGAAAAGCTTATATGACTCCTAAAGTTATAATAGAACTCGATGACTGGTAGTGGGCCCGTAGCTCAGCCAGGCAGAGCGGCGGACGCTGGGGGATGTCTCCAGCGGTCGAAGCTCCAGATCCAGTGCTATGGGTCAGACGACCTTTACGGGATGAGATAGATCTGGAGGGAGTGACCCGTAGGTCAGGGGTTCGAATCCCCTCGGGCCCACTACGATTGAAAATTACTTCTTCTCAAGCATTCTAACCTTGTAGGCTGCTAAGAGGATGGATACTAGTAGAATGATCAAGGTTATTCTTAAATCAATCCCTGAGAAGGCGATCCATGTGGCGATGATGAAGAATAATAATCCGATGAACACCCTGGGTGCGCTGGGCGCGAAGAAGGCTTTTCTCGCAGACTGCTGAGCGTTTCCCACGCCGTAGAACCAAACCGCGTTAACGTAGAGGAATATTCCCGCGGCTAGTGTGACGCCTTCCCCTCCTGTTACGGTAAGCGTTGAAGCGATTGCTAAAATTATTGACGCGATAAAGACCGCGAAGTCTCTGAAGCTTGTAGCGATGTTAATTCTCAGAAATGTCAGTATTGCGAACAGCATTGTTGCCGCTAACCCGGTTAGAACGAGGTATTCGCTCATACTTATTCAACTCTACTATATAGTTAGCTTTAACAGGTTATTTAACTCGGTTGTGAGACGTACGCCCAGTCCTTTCTCGTTCACAAGTGTTTTCTGGTCGAGCGTGTTGAAAGGTATGTAAACCAGGCCTACTGCCTGGGAGGATGCAAAGGTTATCTTGCCCCTGTACTTGTTGTTTACTGCTTCAATATAACCGTCCACGAGCTTCTCGGCTAGCACGCTGGATATGAACGGGGGGAAAGCCCTGGCTTCTCCAGGTATGCTTGAAACCCTTGCTGAGGAAGCAATATCTTTAGCCAGAGAGTAGCCGGGTGCTTCCTCAATTTTCTCGGGAGGCGGCGTTCTCCCAGTGTATAGTCCTAGGACGTCTAGAACTGGGTTTTCAGCGTATGGAGGTATTGAGGCTACTAGAACAGTGAGCCTTGACTCCCCGCCCTTCCTGAAAACAATGCCCTTGACGAACGAGAACCTGCACTCAACCACGTAGAATGGAACGTAGAAGCCTCCCCTGCCAGGGAGCACGTTAACCTCGGGTGAACCCGTCTTCCCGTATGCTAGCTTCTTGAGGTTAACCATTATCTCCAGAAGATCCTGGATAGGCCTCTTATAGGTGTCTCTCAGCCATTTGAAAACACTCATGTATGCTTCAACCCATCTCACAATCTCCAAAGGATCTCTTCCAGCCGTGAAGAACTTGTGAGCAGCATCTGATAAATTATATATTGATTCAGCAGCCATTTTCTCAACTTCTAAAATACCCCTGTTAACCTCCGGGATGGGCGAGGACCCAACCCTCTCGAGAAGCAAAGCGTACTGGTCAACACCTGTTTTCGCAAGGTCAAGTGCTGCTGAAGTGTTCCTGGCATAGAGCTGTTCAAGAGATGCGAGCATTGTCTTGATAGAGCTGAGCCTTTGTTTAACAAGCGTGAAACCAGGGTCGTCTGGAATTTCGGACAAGGCTTCTTCAATATTCTTCAAAGCAGACTTTACATCATACTTCGATAGTGCTCGCAGAGCGTTGAGGAGGTATCCTGCGGTGTTACCGTAGATTATTGTTTCACTAACGAATCTCGAATCCTCTTCTGAGACTGCGAAGTCCTTGACAGCCTGTACTCTCAACGCCTCCTCGAAAAACGCTCTCGGCTCCTCCCCTGGCGGTGTGGGAGGTGGAACAGGTGTAACAGGGTTTGACAAGTACTGGAGGTATTTCGCCCTAACATTAGCCCTGGTCATTAACAGCTTCGGCTTTATCAGGCTCTGGAATATTTGATGCCTAGCAGCAATATCTGCAACAGTTGTCGAGACGGCGGTGGAGGGCAGTAACTCCCTAATCCACTTCTCAAGCTCGCCTCTGAGTTTTTCAATGTAGCGGGTGGCATCCACTATCTTGTTGAGGAAGCCGCAGTATTCGCACCTAACCCATTCCTCTCCTTGCTGGGGTTTCGGAAGAGGGGCTCCGCAATTGGTGCATCGCAACACTACAGTCTCCATGTTATTCCCCTTTCCTAGCCTTATCTTCTTCCCACTTGAACCCGTATAGCTGAGACTCTCACTTCAAGCGAGCTTATCCTAGCGTTCAACCTTGCCTCGACTTCTTGAAGAGCCTTCATTGCTAGCTCATAATATCTCTTAGCTAGCGCGTCGCTGAGATTGTAAACCATGGTGTAGCATACCCTGCACACAGCTATCTTGCCGTCAGCTATGAGGAAAGACGCCTCGCCCCCGTATTTCTCCCTTATATAATTGTTAACCGAGGCCGGCATGTAGATGTAGTTTATCTCCTCGCCCTGTATCTCCCTGTGACAAACCCAGCACTTCGTTGTTTTCGAAAGCTTCCCCAGCTTATCGTTCACGAAGCTTCTAACCTCGGGAGGCGCTTGCTGAAGATACGCCATTGCCTCACTGTATAGTTCAACAGCTTTAGAGGGGTTGTCAGCCTCTATTTTCAACGCTCTTATAATCCTCGCGTAACCTAGGAGCCTGAAGCCAACCGAGCTTAAAGGGTCGTGAATGTTCAGCAAGTCCTCGAGTATCAGCCTCCTCGAGCCTTCCCCGAGGAGAATATTGCCAACCTCCTCGTATTTCTGAGCGATCGATTCATCCATCTTCACGGCTTCGTTAATGTTGAATCTAGGCAGGCTGAAGATCATTGAAGCCAGCTCGAGATCTCTCGCAAGCTCCCCCGCTGTAGGCTTTGCAGCGATCCCAATATCTAACGGGAGGGCGGGATCTAGCTTCCTACACTGCTCTGCGGCTTTCGAGAATGCTTCAGGGGTTTTCTTCAAAAGCGCATCGTAGAATGTCGCGTAGAAGATGGTTTCCCCAGCCCTCCGGTTAATCTCGGGGTCGTTCGACTTGGAAGCGATCTCGTAAGCGTTTAGGAAGTGTTTCACAGCACCCTCTATATTTCCCTTGTTTCTATCGCTGAAAGCCTTGTTTAACTCGTCCTCGAACTTTTCCCTCTCACTTTTGAAGAATATCACGGCTACATCTCCTTCTTATACTTCTCAAGCAACTCCTTCTTCAGCTGGTCGTACTCCTCCTGGGTTATCAAGCCCTCGTCGAGCATTTTCTTCAGCTCCCTCAGCTTGGCTACGAGGGGGCTTTCCTGCGGCTGGGCTGGCGTTGGCGCTGGCTGGGGAGGTGCCTGCTGAGGCTGTTGCGGCTGAGTAGGCTGAATAGCCTGCTGCATTAATGTCGGCATGGCTACGAGAGCACCCATCCAGCCTGCGGCCGGTGATTTCCCAAGAGCCCTCATGACTTCAACTGTTTTAACAATCTCCAACACCTTGTCCTCGTCTCCCTTCTGGATTGCGAGCAGGAGGGGTAGTCCATAGGTCGGGTCCTCTTTCTCCATTCTCTCAAGCTGGGGCAGGGTTATCCCGGCTATTTTAACATCAATGAGCTCTAACCCTCTCTGCGCGAATGCCTCCTGGATTGTTCCCGCCTTCAGCCTACTTGTAACCTGGGTTAGGTTGGTGTAGATATCTATTGCACTGTACTTGCTGATCTCCTGTATCAGCGTCTCCACGAAGTAGTTTCTTATAAAGTCTGCAACCACTGTTGAAGACAGCTCCCTCACGGCCCCGGCTACCTGTGTTAGGAAGAGGACGGGGTCTGCAACCCTGTACCAGAATTCTCCAAAGCTCTGGAGCTCCGTCATGTAAAGGGTGCGGGGACCCAGCTTAACCCTTGTTGACAGCCCGAACTTCCCTCTGAACTGCTTCAGCGATACGAAGATTATCCTAGCTTTGAACGGGGTTTCACCATAGCCTGCCACGAGCCTGAAAGCCCTTGTTAGAAGCGGGAGGTTCTGTGTCGTCAAAACATGTCTACCAGGCGGTAGGACATCGTATATTTTCCCATCTCTCATGAACACTGCTGTCTCATACTCGTGCACTACTAGAACGCTGCCCCATCTAATATCCTCGTACGGGTAAACCCATAAAATATCCTCGGGGCCGGGGTTAACCCACTCTATAACGTTAGTCTTGCTCACGCATCATCACCTCACAATCCCGGACAATATCCTCTCCCTCTCCTCCAGGAGGGATTCATACTTCCCTAAAAGCTCCTCGATACTCGCAAGGAACTTCTCAGCCTCCAGGATGCTCGACGGCTTGCTTGAAGTAGTCTTGTTCAGCTCCTCAACTATCACGCCCATGTTTAAATCATGCTCCAGCATCTTGTCCAGAACGTTCTCGTCAACCTTGAAAGCGTGGAAAAGGGGTCTGTACCCGTAGGGTGCGTGCCTCGTTTTCTCGGCCAGGGAGTCAAGCCTGTAGATGAGTTTTTCAACACGGTTTGAAACAGGCGTGGAACCTGATGACGACACTATGAGCGAGTAAAAGCTTCTGAGGTCTGAAACGCTCTTCTTAAGCCTCCTGTAAAGCTCATCCCTGACAACCCTGTCGGTCTCCCTGATAAGCTCTTTCTCCTTATAACCCTTGTACCCGGGGAACAGCATTAGTAGCTTCTCGTAAAGCCTGAGATCTGGTGAAGGTTTGCCACTAGACAATAAAGTAACACCTCACTAATATTAACAGCTTCCAACTTAATATATTGAATCGTTAATTGTTCAACCATAGCGTTTAACTAGCAGATTCATACGTGAGTATTGGGGGATTCGGCAAGCTTCTCCGCTTTTCAACTTTATTAACGTTGAGAAGTTAGTATTGATTAAGGGTTGGTTTGAATGCATGAAGCATTGAAAATAATCCTAATTCTCACACTAATAACAGCATCCATACTGCCGCTAGCCCTTGGAACACAGGTCAGGAATCAACCCCTTGTCAGCGAAACCCCGCTCGGGGTGAAAATCCCTGTTGACAACACCCCGTACGCCTCGTACACTATAGAGCCAAACCTGGTCTACTACGGCGGTAAATACTATACTTCGATACTCAATATAACCCAGGGAGCTTTTATCGAGGGGAACATCACTTTCTTCACGATAGACCCTGCCACCGGGCAGGCTGAGAAAACCTGCTCACCGACAACCTGGGAATCGACAACTACCTCATCCTCGCCGGAGGCAAGCTGGCGCTAGCGTACACTAGATTCCCGAACTCCACCTATTACAGGGATCTTAGGCTCTTCCTAATCGACCCCGCGACAGGGAGCGTTGAAGCCGACGTACCTGTTGCCGAGACCTGGAAGATTTACGACGAGCATCCTGTTGCGGCCTACAACCCGGTGAGCAACCTCCTCGGCATAGCCCACTACATGGGCAACGGTTCGTACAGGGGCTTCATGCTCTCCATCGTGGACTTGTCAAGCCAAACACTCGTGAAAACCTACTTAATACCTCCCAACACTACGCTTGGATATACTCAAATAACCTTTAACATAGCGCCGCTGGGGGACGGCTTCATCTTCCTATACGTTAACGATACTTCAACTCCTGGAGAGTTAGACCTGAACCCGGTCTTCTTCAACCTGACCAACATGTACCCGCTACCCGTGATCCCTACTCCAGGGGCTAATGAAACCCTGGGCGATATAATCACGATGAGAGCGCCCAACATCACTAGGACTGACACTATTTACTCACCGTTCCTCCCCGTGGTTGTCTCAAATAATAAGGTTGTCTTCGCAGGGTTCACCTACAACTCGGACGGTTCGAGAAGCGTGTTCATTGCTGAGGCCGCGATGGTGGGGGGTGAAGTAGTGCTGAGAAGGATCGTGCTTGGACCGGGGCACTATCCCTCGATCGCTCTTGGATCATCGGCCATGGCAGTAGCCTACTCCTCCTTCGGTGCTGGAGGATACGATGTAGTGCTCAAGATTCTCGACATCGAGAGCCTTGGCGAAATAGCCTCGCTCAACCTAAGCAGGATTGCTGGGACCCAGGAGTCTAATGAGGCATATGTGAAGATAGCTTACTCGCCCATGGGATATTATATTGTTACGTGGAGCGTAATGTACGGCACAACCTATTCGATAGTGGTTGGAGGCGTTAAGGAGAGCAGCCTAGGGTTCACCGGACCCATAACGCTTGAAACCACGCCAGCCATGAACGCGACGCCTGTAAGGGTTGGAGTGGACGGGTTTGACGGATTCGCCGTTCTGTTCAGAGAATATAATGTTGCAACCAACGAGTCTGACACATACCTGTTCCTCGGCAGAATAGGCGTTGACCTCCCCCCGATCACGGAGACGACGACAACAACAGAGACCGTGACAACCACTACAACCGTTCCAACAACCACGACAATTACCGAAACCATCACATCCACCACCACCGTGACCGAGACAACAACCGTCACGACCACTTTAACCGAGACAAACACCACTACTGTGACTGAGACGGTCACCTCAACTGTGACCACTACGGTTACTGAAACCTATACGGAGACAACTACGGAAACGGTAACAGAGACGTCTTACACGACTATTCCAACCACGGTTACTTCAACAATCACGAATACAACAACCGTTACGGAGACATCCTACACGGTGATCCCAACTACAACCACAGTTGTCCAGACCTCGTACACTACGATTCCCGTGAGCACCACTATAACCAATACTACAACGGTGACGACCACAGCCACGGTGACCAACGCGGTATACACTACTGTAACGGAGACTCAGACGGAGACTACGACGAGAACGGTTGTAAGCACTGAGTGGACAACATCCACTAAGACCGAGACGTATACCACAAGCATCCTTGAGACTTCAACAGGAATAGCCGGGGCTATTGCAACACTCATAGTCGGATTCCTCGTAGGTTGGTTGGTTAGAAGGCCAAAATGATTTTTTACTCCTAACCCATTCGCCTTTACATCACACTCCATTAGCTGGAAATCGCGTGTAGTAGTGAATAATATTATCGCTCGCAGGCGATTCTGCCTAACCTTACATCACTCAATGCTTGCTGGTTTAAGACCGCGTGGTAGGGTTTAAAAATACTTGAGTCCTTAATTATAGGAAGGGGCCCGTCGTCTAGCTTGGTTAGGACGCCGCCCTGACACGGCGGAGGCCCGGGGTTCAAGTCCCCGCGGGCCCATCTCCTTCAATCAGCATCGTAGTATAGTTTGAAGCCTCTAACGGTTTCCTCAAGCCTCAATATTTTGATCCTTCCAACCTCCTTTGTGTTAGAGACGTGTGTCCCCGTGCACGGGATTGCGTTGACTCCTTCAATCTCGACTACCCTGTACCTGCTCGTCCTGGGAAGTCTTTGAAGGTTGGGGGCGTTGTAAATCCTTGCTGGAAGCTCTTCCCAGCTGACCCAGAAGGCTTTAACCCTCCGAGCCTCCTCCACTATTCTCGTAGCTTCCCTGAGAACTTCCTCAACAATCTCTTTCGAAGCACTCCTAGCATCGTACTCTATGTAGGCATCTGGGGGAGTGTGCTGGGCTTCGAGAGTGTTGACATTTCTCCCATAAGCCTTCATCACAGCGTAGTCCAAGATGTGCCCTGCGGTGTGAAGCCTCATAGTCTTGTACCGGGGCTCCCAGTCTAGCTCAAGCACCACCTGGGAGCCTTTAACGGGCAGGTTTCCCTCAACCAACCTGCCGTAGTGTGCTACAATGTTCTTAACCATGAGGGCTTTCTCAACCCTGAACTTAATGCCCTCGCCTTTGACCCAGCCGGTATCGCTTCCCTGACCCCCGGTTTTCGGGTGAAACACTGTTTTATCGAAGACAAGGTAGCACCTGCCCGGCTTATCGCAGGCATAGTCGAGAAGATTAACTGTTGCCGTCTTCAAATATGAATCTTCAAGGTATAGAAGCTCGGTGCCCTGCATGTTCTTAAGCCAGGAGTAAAGATCAACCATGACCAAGCAACCCGTTTCCTCTTATGAAAACTATCTTGAAAGATTTGCCTTCCTGAACAGGGTCCAGCCCAGCAGGAAAGGTACCAGCGTCCAAGCGGCCCCAGCGGCAACGACTAGGTACGGGTTTACAACAGAGACTTCTGCATAGATATCAGGGAATTCTGCTCTGTTTACGAAATATGTTGCAAAGCTTGTTAAGCCGAGGGGGTTGAAGTAGTAGCTAGTATACTGGAGTTTCTGCAGCTCCTCGACAAGCCTGGGGGTGAAACCGTGCATGAAGTATGCTAGTATGAATACCAGGATCCCCATGATCATTGTGAAGAACAGGTACAGGATGATTGAGACCGCGAGATACTTACCCCCGCTTGCCACTGTTGAAAGCATGTAGCAGACGCTGTAGAAAGCTATGAGTGATCCAGCAACGCCTAGGAACAGTATCACAGTGTAAGACGCCTCGATACTGTAGCCGGTGAGCAAGAATATGCTCGCGTTGAATGCTGCGAAGAAAACCCCTGTTGAAGCTAGAGCGGTTAAAACCCCGGCCGTGAACCTCGTGACATATACTTCTAGCCTTGTAACAGGGCGGGCTATGAGGAACTCCAATGCCCCAATCCCCTTCGGCTTAGCGACGAGAGTGTATGCGAGGTATAGAACCACTATTGGGAAGAATTGGGAGAATAAGCCGAGCCCGGCTGTGCCGAGAGCGATGTTTGTAATACGTCGCTGAATAATCCCTGTCTGAATCCTGGTTACAGGTAATGCGCTACTCAAGTAGGTAAGGCCTTCGGGGTTTTTAAGGTAGAGCATGATTCCAGTTGTAGTTGAAGCATTCAAGCCTAGCTCCGATGCGTTGGTCTTGAAAACATTAAGCCCTGTTGAAACATTACCGGCTAACAATGCTTTTTCAAGCCCAGCGTTACCTGTGTCCGTGGAAAACGTGCAGTATAGCTCGAAGCCATCGCCGGGTGGCTCAATCAACATTGAAATAGTTAGCTCATCATTCTTTAGAAACACGTAGCCTGCTGAATACACCGACTTCGAGCCGTCGAGGCTGGAGAAGTAGATAAGAGGGGTGGAAGCATAGAGCGCTCCTCCGCCTCCCTTTATGAAGCGTGCCACTATACTGTTGAATCCGAAAGGCGTTGATGATCTTACTTCGAAAAGCAACCTCCCCGTATCCTCAGGTAGCGACCTTATGATGTCAGACTCCAGCGTTGTCTCAACGACATGGTAGCCATCCGCCCGGAAAGCAAATGTTTTCAGTGTTTGATAAACCCCGTTCTCCTCAACTAGAAGGTTTACCTCGACGTTAGCTGTGGTTCGTCTCATCTCTGAGTCGTAGATGTTGTAGTGCATGGTTAACTCCCCGGTTTCAACGTCAAGCTTTGCGAGGAAAGCTGGATAAGAAGATCCTGCACCCATGCTAAGCGAGATGGATACTAGGTATGATAGCCCAACACCGACCAGGATGAAAACTGTTAGTGTCACTAGCGTTGCTGGACGTATGAAGGCTCTTTTAAAGTCGTAGAAAATGGGGTTCACATCACTCACCCTTCCCCCTTATCAGGTTGAAGAAGAATTCTTCGAGGCTTCTCTCCTCGCTCCTAACCTCCTGTACGCTGAAGCCGCTCTCCACGAGCTCCTTGACGATTACGCTTGGGGAAGCGTTTAAGCCTGAGACCACCACGTACTCACCCCTGGTTTCAACCCGTCCATACTTCTCGAGAATGCTGAGGGATTCCCCAACTCTGTCAATTTTCATGATCAGGGATGGTTTAGCCATGTTCACGATCTCGCTCATCATGTAGACACCGATGATCTTGCCCTTATGGATGAATACTACCTTGTCAGCTATTCCTTCAACCTCGCTTAATATGTGTGAGGAGAATAATACAGCCTTACCCTGCTTCTTAAACTTCACGGCTAGGTCTCTGAAGAAAACTATTCCCTTAGGGTCCAGGCCGTTTAAAACCTCGTCGAAAATGAAGTTTGGGGGGTCGTTGATCAGTGAGACCGCTAGGGCGAAGCGCTTCTTCATTCCCTGCGAGTAAGCGGCAAGCTTCATGTTCAACGCGTCTCCAAGACCCAGCATCTCTAAAGCCTCTCTCCCCATTCTCTTCGCCTCGGTAGGCGGTATGCCGTAGTAGCCTGCTAGGTACACGTAGTAGTCCAGCGCCTTAAAGTCTGTTTCAAAAATGGGAAGCTCTGGAACCCACCCGATCCTTTCAGAAGCTTTTTTCTTCTCCCTCGTCACCGATAAGCCGTCGATTAACACGTCCCCGGAATCCGGGGGCAGTACTCCAACAGCTATTCTAATAGTTGTGGTCTTGCCAGCACCGTTCAAGCCTACGTAGCCCGTTATCTCCCCGTTATACACTTTAAATGAGACGTTGTCAAGGGCTTTAAGCCTGCCAAAGGATTTTGAAACACTGTTAACCTCTATCAAGCATTTGCACCTTTTACTTGATAGTAATAACCTCTCCACGTCTTATAAAATTTTAAAAGAAACCCTTCCTCCTGTGGAATCCTTCACATCTTGTAAGATTCCTTGACACGCAATTATTTCAAACAATGTATAAGTATAAACGTCCCTTCAGTATATTCTTTAAGAGCGAATAAGTATGCATATGAAGAAGGGTGGTTAAAGTGGATTATCTCGCACCAATAGTTGCATCGCTGATGTGGAGCTTGAACCCTGCCGTAATTTCTAAGTACAGGGAGCATATTAAGCCGGTGCTTTTCACCGGGTTCAGGGCTCTCACAGCTCTTGCATCACTCATCCCTTTCGCGCTGATCAATAGTCATGGCTTTCCAGGGTTTACGGAGGCTGGTCTCGCAGTCATTCTGGCCTCGGCTCTGCTAGGGCCCGGAATAGGGGACGCTTCATACACTAAAGCTATTCAACTCCTCGGCGGCTCCCTCGCGGTGATAATAAGTTACACGTACATCTTCGTCTCCCAATTCATAGCGGCGGTTTTCCTGAACGAGCCCTTAAGGCTTCCGGTTGTTGCCGGCAGCTTGACAGCCTTCCTAGGCATTGTCCTAGCATCTTCAAACGGCAACGGGGGAAGGTTTAACGTGAAGGGTGTTGCATACTCTGTTGTTGCCTCTATTTCATGGGGTCTCGCAACATCTATGATTAAGGTGGCCCTCCTATACGCTGACACCTTAACCCTCACCGTGATGAGGCTCGGGTTCATAGCAGTCTTCTTCATCCCCGCCGGCCTGATCGTGGAAGGGGGTCCTGGGAAAGGGGATTCGAAGCCTTTGATCAAGGCTTCGCTCATAACAGGGGTTTTAGGGTGGAGTATTGGAATGCTCCTTTTCATCTACTCTATAAACAAGTTAGGTGTTTCAGCCACTGCGGTAGCCACCGCGCTCACCCCGGTGCTATCCCAGCTAACTGTCAAGCTCCTGTCCAGGGAGAAGCCGACGCTGAGAACTGTTGGAGGAGCACTGCTTATTTCTTCAGGAATAATTATATCCCTCCTTTCTCCTTGAAAAAGAGTTTAAATTACTGTTTAATCGTAAAATCCCTTTGAAGAGTAATACGGTGATGATGTAGCTTGAAATACCCGCTGGACAGGATATGCGTTAAAAGCGGCATCTTATGCCCTAGCTGCCAGCGTAAAGTGGAGACAGGCGTTGTCGATATTGATGAGATTAAAGTGATGAAGGCTTTAATGGATATTGAGGAAAAGCACAAGGTCTTGAGGAACGGGGAGTATGTGAAATCTTTCATGGCAGGTGATCAACTCATACTGATACTCCGCGACGGCGTGGAGCAGGCCGAGCTTGAGGAGGTTTCAAAACACCTTAGCAGGGAGCTTGACGCTAAGGTTAAAATAATTGTTGAGACAGGCGATATAAGAAGGCTTATTGAGCAGGTGATCAGTCCTGCATCACTCCTCGGCGTGAACCAGGTCTGGCTCCCCGATGGAACGGAAATCGTTAACGTAAGGGTTCCGAGGAGGGATCGAAGATTTTTGGAGAAAAATAGAACCACGTTCGAGGAGTTAATAGCTAAGTTAACCAGCAAGAAGGCCAGGATTGTTTTCGAGTAATAAGAGATTTATTTTAAAACCAAGTTCTCCTTAAACAACTCCCTTAACACTATGCTCGCATAGAATCCTTGCTTCAGGAAGAAGCCTATCTCTAGGAGATTGTTGGCATGCTTTAAGCTGATGTTGGATGGCTTGAACAACCCCGTCCTCCACCAGCATCCCAGCTCGCTAATCCTGTCAGGGCTCAAGCCTTCCTTCTCGAAGAGATCCGTGTAAAGCGTTGAGCCCTCCTCACCGCAGCCAGGGGCTGGAAGCACCCTGTTTAGACACCCCCATCCGCATGTGTCGACCAGCTTGTTTAAGAGAAGATTGTAAAGGTAGCTCGCGTAAGCCTCCACAAGGATTCTCGACGTTGATTTCTGCACAAGCTCTAAACCCTTGGATAGTGGTGATTCAACATATAGTTTCTCGTAAAACAGTCTCCCCGGGAATGATCCTTTAATCCTTGCAACAGCACTGTTCATTTTTTCCCATGGATAATGCTCTCTCAGGAAGAATATGCTGAACCGGTCCTCCCTTCCAAGAAGAATTTGCTTGCCTAAAAGGTGGCTTATCGGCCTCTCAACCCCGAATCGCTGATACCCGTAGTATGATGGCAACCCCGAAGCAACGATAAGCCTAAGCAAATCCTCGGCAATACTGTAATCGCCGGGTCTTGAACCCTCCAGGGTTATCTTGAACCTGTTCCCGACTAGTGATTTTCTCGTGGGCTTAGCACGGGCGAAGCCTATTAGGAGAGTGGCGTAGTTTTCGCCACAAATTTCCTTAAGATCGTTGCTAACCAGGGTTTTCTTGACGAAGAAGAACTGGGTGCTTGTGGACTCCTTATCCTTCAATCCGAGGTGAATAATGTTGGAGTCAGGAATCCCGATCTGTTTTGCGAGAAGCCTTTTAACGCGTAAAGTATCCATAGACCTCTTAGTGACTCTGAGCACCGCGTACTCGCCTTTTTCCCTGTTAAAGCCTAGTTCTTGAAAGTTGACAACCTCCTCCACGGTGAACGTGTCAGGGGTGATCTTGAGCTCGGTGTTTATTTTCCGATGCGTGAGAACGTGCTTCAACCCGGCTACGTAATCTAATGGATGAGGGTAGTAGGTCAAAGAAGCTTCAACCCGCTCGTGAGCTTGTCAACAGCCTCATCAGGCGCTGGACCTATTGCAACGGCCGTTGTCGTTCCCGGAGGCAGCTCGGTCAGCCCAGCGTCTTTGATCAAGGATGCTGGAAGCCCGCTCCTCGCAGCTTTCTCATACAGCTGGATGAGCTCGGCCTCGCCTGGAACTTTCACCACAACTTTCTTCTGCCCACTACTCCACCATTCTTCAAACCATTCTCTTCTTGAACGGTATGCTTCGAAAGCAGCTGTCACCGACGCGTGGGCAACCTGCACGGCGAGCTTTCCCTTGCTCATCCCGAGATCGCTTCTAACAATTATAACCTGTTTCAACCCGTTAAACCCTCAACAAGAATTATTAAACACTCCTCATATATTAGTTCCCGCTGGATTATTCAATGCTTGGATGTGGACTTTATGGGTGCTAAATCGTGTTTCACAATCCTGACACTACTGGTTTTAGCCATGGCCTCAACGGCTAGCGCGCAAGGCGTGGAGCCTGTTTACAGCCCTGGAGACTTCTTCAACTACGAGTACACTGTAACGCTTTCACGAAGTAATCAGTTCTGCACGGTTAAAGTGTTTCTCACAGTTAGAGTGGAGAGCGTGTCATATCCTTTCGTGGAGTATAGTATTGGCGATCACAGGAGGATTAGCTTCACCGGTGACTGCGAGGTTTTCGGCCTAAGCCTGGAGATGGTTGAGAATAGTTTCAGGGATAGCAAGGGTGTTGACAGGCTGGATGCTGAGCCCTCATCATCATACATAGGATTCTTCGCCAATCCCTCGTATACTGGCGAGTTCGCGGAGAGTTATCAGGTAGCAACGGGTTTCCTGAATGTTACAGCCAAGTATGTCAACGGCGTGCTGATAAGGTATGTTGAGCTAACCGAGACCTTCTTCTTCAACAGCGTGGCAATCTTAGAATTACTCTCGACAAGCGCATACTACAGGGTTAACCCAGCCCTTGCCCCCATGGGTTTGGCAGCGGCAACGGTGGGTTTCGCCCTTGGGTTAGTCGCGATAACTTACTCGTGGAAGAGCAAGAGGTTGCAGGTTGCTGAGAGAATATTTTTAATACCTTAATCACGTTTAAACTGTTGATTGCTTAACCATGGTGGTTGCTACATGGTTGCACAGTACAGTTTAACGCAGCAGGCCGGCATCGTTGTCGAGGAGGCAGCGTCACCCCCGATGTGCGATAGCTGCCACAGGATCATGGAGCCCGGGGACTATGGCACGGAGTTCATGTGCCCTAACTGCGGGAAGGTATTGATCCGTAGATGCAAGAGGTGCAGGCAGCAAGCGGTTGAGTACGCCTGCCCTAACTGCGGGTTCAGGGGTCCTTGAAGAGGTGGTGTGGATGGCTCAGGTTGCTGTAGTGGTTAAAATCCTCCCAGAAGATGTGGAGACACCGTTGAACGAGTTGAAAGCCCGGATTGAGCAGAGCCTGCCGCAGGGATATCAGGTGAAGGCTAGCGATGAGGAGCCAATAGCCTTCGGCTTGAAAGCTCTCCGCTTATTAATAGCTATGCCTGAGGAAACCGAGGGCGGGACAGAGCCCTTGGAGAACCTTTTAATGAGTATTCAAGGCATCAGCCAGGTCGAGGTTGAAGCTGTTTACAGGCTTCCTTAGCAATTCTTATATTAAGGGTTTTTCACACTCAACATTATAGGTTGTTAACGCTGGTGCTTGATTTGGCAGGGAATAAGTTGAGATTACCTTTAAGAGTACTAGACGCTGATAGGAGGGATCTACATAAAGGCATAGCGAGGCTGGACCCTGAGGTAATGGATAAGCACGGTATATTGGAGGGAGACCTCCTCCTTGTTGAGGGAGAGTCGGAGACGGCTGTGATAGCCGCTGCAAGCAGGGATCAGGATAGGGGTCTGGGGGTAATAAGGCTTGACCCGGTTACCAGGAAGAACGCGGGCGTGAACATTAACGAGGTAGTTTTCGTGGAGAAGGTTGAGAAACAGTACGCTCAGGTGGTTAAGCTAGCTCCAACCAATTACTTCGCCCCCGCCGACCCAAGCGTGGTGGAAGAGGTTAAGAGGAGGATTATTGGAAGGCCCTTGATGGAGGATAATGAAATCCACGTAGTCATAATGGAGATGAGCATACCTTTCAGAGTCGTAACCTTGAAGCCGAAGGGGCCTGTGATAGTTTCTGATGAAACAGAGCTCTACATTTTCGAGGAGCCTGTCGGGGAGGTTCCAAGAGTAACGTATGAAGACATTGGCGGACTAGGCAACGTGATCGAGAAGATTAGGGAGATGGTTGAGCTACCGCTCAAGTACAGGAAAGTGTTTAGGAAGCTGAACATTGACCCGCCTAAGGGAATACTTCTGTACGGTCCCCCAGGCACTGGCAAGACATTGCTTGCTAAAGCGTTGGCTAACGAGGCTAACGCGTACTTCATCGTGATCAATGGTCCAGAAATCATGAGCAAGTATTACGGTGAGTCGGAGCAGAGGCTTAGGGAGATCTTCAAGCTAGCGAGGAAGAAGGCTAAGAAGAACCCTGCAATAATATTCATAGACGAGTTAGACGCTATTGCGCCGAAGCGGGATGAGGTTATAGGCGAGGTTGAGAGAAGGGTTGTCGCCCAGCTCCTAGCCTTACTTGACGGGTTGGAGAGCAGGGGGAACGTCATAGTGATAGCGGCTACGAACAGGCCTAACGCTGTCGACCCAGCTTTGAGGAGGCCTGGCAGGTTTGACAGGGAGATTGAAATACCTATGCCGGATAAGAAGGGCAGGCTGGAAATACTTCAAATCCACACGAGGAGGCTTGTTAAATCTGGCATCCTCGGCGAGGATGTCGACCTGGTCAAGCTCGCAGAGATGACCCACGGGTACACCGGCGCTGATCTCGCCGCCCTGGTCAAGGAGGCTGTCCTGCATGCTTTGAGAAGGTATGTGCCTCTTGAAAAGTCTAACCCGCCTACACCAGAAGAGGTTTTAGAAAAGGTTAAGGTTACTTTCGAAGACTTCATGTTCGCGTATAAGAGCATCGTACCCAGCGGTCTCAGAGAGATATATGTCGAAGTCCCTGAGGTTCACTGGAGCGATATAGGAGGGCTTCATGAAGTGAAGCAGGCTTTAAAGGAGAGTGTTGAATGGCCCTTGAGAATGCCCGAGGTGTTCGAGAAGTTCGGGATTAAGCCTCCAAAAGGCATACTTCTATACGGGCCTCCCGGATGCGGGAAAACCCTCCTCGCCAAGGCTGTTGCAACCGAGAGCGGCGCCAACTTCATAGCTGTGCGGGGCGCGGAGATCATGAGTAAGTGGGTTGGAGAGTCGGAGCGTGCTGTAAGGGAGATTTTCCGGAAAGCCAGGCTACATGCACCCACGGTTGTCTTCTTCGACGAGATAGACGCGATAGCCTCGCTGAGAGGTGCCGAGCTGGACTCTGGAGTATCAGAGAGGGTGGTGACACAGTTGATTACCGAGATGGATGGTATTCAGAAGCTTGAAAACGTCGTTGTGATAGCGGCAACCAATAGACCTGACCTAATAGATCCCGCGTTGCTGAGGCCTGGAAGGCTTGAAAAGCTCATCTATGTTCCCCCGCCAGACTATGACGCGAGGCTTGAAATACTCAGGATCCAGACAAGAAGCATACCCTTGTCAAGGGATGTAGACCTCCGGGAGATCGCCCGGAGAACAGAGGGATACAGCGGCGCAGATGTTGAGGCAGTTGTGAGGGAGGCGGTCATGTCTGCTCTGAGAGAATCCCTCAACGTTAAGGAGGTATCAGTGAAGCATTTCAACAGGGCGTTAGAGATTATTAAGCCAAGCATTAATGATAATATGTTGAGATATTACCTGGAATGGGGGGTTAGGGCGAGGCAGCAACTCCCTAGGTCTCACTTAAAGCCTCAAGTCTACGTTTAAGGTGGGTAAAATGAAATATAACCCGGGCTACTGGCGTCTTACCCCTCTCTTCAGGCTGATCCTGGAGATCGTGATCGACCATCCGGAGGGAGTCTCCGAGTCCGACCTAATAGATATCTTGAAGAAGGAGCACGAGGTCGAGGTGGGGAAGGCAGAGCTCTACAAGGCTTTGATGAAGCTGGAGCTATCGGGTTATATCCAGGTAGAGCCTGTTGGAAAAGAATTCGTTGTACGGCTTTCACCATCCTTTCCCGAGCTTTTTAAGTGAATAGTTTTAAATGTTTTAAACAACTATTTTAATGATCGTGGGAGAGGCATGGGAGTAAACCTTAAAGACCTCATACCAGAGGATGCTAAGATAATTATTGAGAACATGCGCGTGTTGAAGGGGAAGGTTATCGCGATAGATGCTTACAATGCCCTGTACCAGTTCCTAGCAGCCATAAGGCAGCCGGATGGAACCCCTCTAATGGATTCCCAGGGCAGGATCACGAGCCACTTGAGCGGGCTTTTCTACAGGACTATAAACCTTGTTGAGGAAGGCTTGAAAATAGTTTACGTGTTTGACGGGAAGCCCCCTGAGCTTAAAGCTAGGGAGCTTGAGCGCAGGAGAGCGTTGAAGGAGGAGTCTGCTAGAAAGTATGAGGCTGCTGTTGAAGCAGGTGATTTGGAAGCGGCTAGAAGATACGCGATGATGGCTTCGAAGCTAACTGATGAGATGGTTAAGGAGGCTAAAAAGCTCTTAGACGCTCTCGGAGTTCCCTACGTTCAGGCACCAGCCGAGGGTGAGGCCCAGGCAGCATACCTTGTTAAGAAGGGCGACGCCTACGCTTCCGCAAGCCAGGACTACGATAGCCTCCTCTTCGGCTCCCCCAGGCTGATAAGGAATCTCACTATTAGCGGGAAGAGAAAGCTTCCGAGAAGAGAGGAATACATCGAGGTCAAGCCTGAGATGATAGAGCTTAACACGTTGCTCTCCAAGCTTAACCTGACCCTGGAGAACCTTGTAGATATAGGGATTCTGGTAGGCACGGATTATAATCCGGAAGGCTTCGAAGGGATAGGGGTTAAGAAAGCCTACCAGCTCGTCAAAACATACGGGTCGATCGAGAAGATTCCTAAAGCCTTGCTCAAGTCCAGCGTAGAGGTTGATGTCCTAGAGATTAAGAAATACTTCCTCCAACCCCCTGTTACAGACTCGTACAAGATAGAGTGGAGGGAGCCCGATGAGAAACTGGTTTTCGAGATCCTTGTTAACGAGCACGATTTTAGCGAGGATAGAGTGAAGAACGCGCTTGAAAGATTTACTAAAGCATACAAGGAGAATATTAAAGGAGTTCAGACCGGGCTGGGCAAGTGGTTTGCCAAGCCCTCCTAGCTTACGCGTTGTTAACAGGTAGGTTCAAAACATTTAAATCGAGAAAAACCACCCGCTCCGAACCCTATCCTCAACCTATGCTAAGAAGTGGCAGGATCGCGTTTATAGATATGTTTTAACATAAAATACTTTGTGAAGCTCATGAGCGGTGAAAAACCCACAACCGCGTTCGTGCTGATGTTGCTTTCAGGCATTATCCTACTGCTCTTCGCGATACTAGCATTAGCGATAGGGGCCTTGCTACGCGCGGAGATTCCCCTTGAAGAATCAATGCCGCTTCCAACCGGTATGGGGTTCCTCACGGCTTTCGCGATAGGGACTGTGATGATAATAGTCGGGGCAATAGCCTTGTTAATTGGCTTGTTAATGATCGTTGCCGCTTTTAAGATTCGTAGTGGTGAACCCGGCAAGGTTAAAACCTGGTCTATAATAGGGATAATCCTTTCTATTGTAAGCCTGATCACTGTTGGCGGAGGATTCTACCTAAGCTTTGTCTTGGGCTTGATAGGAGGGATTCTCGGATTAACGTGGAAGCCGCCGGAGAAACCCGTTGCACAGGAGCAAACCCCTCTCCCACCCCCAGTCTAATTTTTCCACCTTTCCTCCACGCTCCATCCATACCTGCCTATTAAAGGGACGAACACGCATTCTATCCCCCACCGCTTATTTATTCTCCCATTCTTCTTCTCAACGATTAAGAGTCTTTGGAAATACCTGTCCCCCACCGGTGCTACCAGGATCCCGGGATCCCCTAGCTGCTCCAGCAGTGGCGGAGGAATATCCGGGGCTGCAGCAGTTACTATTATTCTATCGTAGGGAGCAGCCTCCCTGTAGCCCAGTGTTCCATCGCCGACCAGTACCGTGACGTTTTCCGAGTATCCTGCTTTCTCAAGGTTTTTCCTAGCAAACGAGGCTAGCTCGCTGATTCTCTCAATACTGTACACGTGTCCTCCACCGGAGTCCTGCTTGGCAACTATTTCAGCCAGGACAGCGGCCTGATAACCCGACCCGGTTCCAATCTCTAACACCTTGTTGCCCGGCTCAGGATCCAGCTCCTCGGTCATTATGGCAACCATGTGTATAGCACTTATCGTCTGACCCCAGCCTATGGGTAGCGGGGTATCATGGTAGGCGTATTTCCTCATCGCCTCTGGGACGAACAACTCCCTCGGCACTGTTAGGAGAGCTTTAATGATCCTGGGGTTTCTCAAGTAGCCTGAGTCAACTAGGAGTTCGACAACTCTACTCCTCTGCTCGTGAAAGCTCAACGCGATCCCTTTGAAAATATTAGGTTTATGGTTTAATTAAACATGGGGTTAGGGATGATAGTTGCCAGCGAGATAGTGCGCGCAAAGGGCCACCCAAACGTTACGGCTAAGCATAAGACAACGCTGGAGATAACGAGGGATTGTGATTTAACGTTGAGAGGGGACTGCATAATAGGGGTTAATGCTGACAAGGCTGCGTCAAACCTGTCCAGTGATTTTAAGGCTGCCTTAACGTCTCCGAGAAACATATTGTTAATTGTTCTTGAGGCAGGCGGGTTTAAGGACTACCTGATAGCACATGGTTCGAGAGAAATTACTGCTACCGATCCTCGAAGAATCATTATCAGGAGAAGTAGCTATGTCGAGCCCGCGACAATAGGGGTTTACGCGACGAAGGCAGCCGGGGATCTAGATAGAGGGTTGGTCAATAGTTTGAAAAGCGGTGACGCCGTGTTAACGGTTAAGCTATACGTGCTCAGGCTTGATGATATCGAACCTGTAAATCCCTGAGCCTGGAGAGTACTCTAGGACAAGCCTGTGGCTGAGTATTCTCCACCCTGGGAGAACACTGCCCACCTCGTCAATGCTGGTGTAGACATCTCTTGTTAGAACGTATAGGTGTAAGATGCCTTCAGGCGCGAGGACTTGATCGTAGACTTCGGCAAAGCCTAGGCTTGCCTTAGGGAGGTTTGCGATCACCCTGTGAGCCACCTCTTTCCTCGGGAGGTGATCAGGGATGTCTCTTGCATCATTGTTTAACGGTATGATGACTCCTTTAAGCCTCCTCATATTGGATTTAATATTCTCTATTAAGAGTTCGTGGGCAACAGGGTTTAAATCGTTTGCCAAGACCAGTGCGGTTTTCAATGATGCAATGTGGACTGGGAACCCGCCTATCCCTGAGAATAAGTCAACAACGATCTCGCCATCCCTGACCAGGGATGCGAGCCTCCTATGCTCCTCTGTTAGCCTTGGATTATAGTAGACTTTTCCAAGCCTGATCTTGAAGCTTAAACCGTATTCTTTAACAACAACTACTTCAACCGGGGTTCCCCATAGGAGTTTGAGAACCGGTACTCTATACTCTTCAACAGTCTCCTCCTTAACATATATTGCTTTCAGCCTTGGATGAGTTTTTAGAAGCGCATCCACAACCTCCTCCGACGCTCTATGCTCCAAGACCTTGCTCCTCACAATTGCTACATCTCCCAGCAAATCGTATGAGGGAGGGTTAACAGCTATCTTCTTCTTGTATCCCGGGGCGCATTCGACAACTCTGAACAATGTTTCATCGATGGATTCAGGCTTCTCAGCAACAGGTATGAGTACCTTGTCACCTGCCCTCTCTATTAAGTAGTCCTCGAGGAGTAGGCCGGTTTTCCTCAAAGCCTTTATCGCTTTCTCAGCGCGGGTTTTTTCAACTTCCACGCAAAGCACTTTCCCGCCCAAACCAGTCACCATGCTCAGCTAATTAAAATCTATATTACTTAGCTTAACATATGTTTGATCGTGGATTGGAATGTTTTCCAAGGTAGCGTTGATATACAAGCCAACGCTTAAGTGTATTGAAATGGTTAAGGAGCTTTCGAACGCTTTCTATAGCAGAGGGTCTGAAACCATATTGTTCACTGTTGACGATTTACTACCGGCTGAGATAGAGAACACACAACTCGTCGTCGTGGTTGGAGGAGACGGAACGTTTCTCAAAGCATCCAGCACTATTCAGAGAACAGGGGCTTTCATCCTACCTATTCACTGCGGCAGGCGTGGAGCCTTCTTCGACCCGATTACCATGCCTCTCCCGGAGATTGTTGAGAATGTTTTGAACGGCGAGTTCATAGTTCAGTACTATCCGAGGCTGAAAGCCTGTAGGGGGAGCGACTGCAGGGTTTTCATTAACGAGCTCGCTTTAACCTCAATAGATCAGGGAAGGATCACGGGCTTCTCCATAGTTATCAACACCCCGGGGATTAGTTCGAGGCTAGAGTTTGAAGGAGACGGCGTCCTGGTCGCCTCATCGCCTGGTTCAGCCGCTTACAACTTGTCCGCGGGAGGACCTTTAGTTGACGCCTGGAACAGTTTGATCATTATAACCCCGTTGAACCCTATGCAGCTCAACCTTCCACCCATAATCCTTCCATCTTTTTCAACAAACGTAAGGGTTTCATGCAGGGGTTTTTCATCAATGTTTTTCGACGGGGAGAAAATAGCGACGCTGACTCGTGGAGAAGAGGTGGTTGTCTCAGGCTCTAACAACTATCTTAGAGTGATAAGGTTCAAGCCCAGGAGGGATCTTCTCAAAAATGTCATCGAGTCGAGATGGGTTTCCTTCCCCCAGGTTTAAAACAGCTGTCCTGGACACGTCAGCCCTTCTAGCGAAAATATACAGGCTCCTGCCGAGGCATGAGATCGAACTATACACGACTCCTCGCGCAGTGGAAGAGGTGAAGGATCGCGAGAACAAGGAGGCCTTGGAGGAGGCTTTAGACCTTGGTTTAATAACTGTTAAATCCCCGGGGAAAGAGTTCGTTGGAAAAGTATTAAAGCATGCTACCTCAATAGGTGAGGTTTCAAAGCTTTCGAAGACTGATGTTGAAGTAGCTGCCCTAGCCCTTGAGCTTAAGGAGGCTGGCGGAACCTTTGTTTTCACAGATGACTACAGTCTGCAAAACCTTCTACTCCACTTAAGAATCGGGTTCAAGCCGTTGAGGACCTACGGCATCTCAGAGGAGAGGGCTTACCTGGAGAAATGCCCCGTGTGCGGGTATGTCCCAGGCGAGCCCGGGGAGAAAACATGCCCGTTATGCGGAAGCGAGATCAAAAGGGTCAGGCCTTTCTCAGTAAAGCAATGAAGTAGCCAGGCATGTCACTGTTTAACGGGTGGAATCTGTAGCCTACTATGTTTTCAAAATAGACTTTATCGCACCGCGTGAACAGTGTTTCAGCTTCAACGCTTTCAAATCCGAGCTCCCTCACAGCGTATGATACTACTTCCTCGTTCTCCTTCGACGTTAGAGTACAGGTTGAATAAGCTACTATGCCCCCTTTCTTCAGCAAGCTGTGAGCAGTTTTCAAAAACTGCTTCTGATAGCTGGCATTGTTTGAAACATCGCTCATAGTTTTATCAAAAACTAGCTTCGGCCTAACCCCTATGTTACTGCACGGTGGGTCCACAAGAACCTTGTCAACTCTTCCGTTAAGGTTGAAATCCAGGTGTGCATACCTAGAGTCGTACGGGATGGGGAGGACATTCATTGCCAAGCCCAGTTTTTCAAGGTTCGACTTCAACACCGTAATCTTGGACTCGCTCCGGTCGAAAGCTATAACCCTACTCCTCCCCCTAGTGTACTGGACTACGTGCCCGGTTTTACCACCCGGCGATGCGTTCAAGTCTACGACCAGCTCTCCCTCGCGAGGATCTAGAAATATCGTAGTAACCATCGCCGGAAGTCCTTGCGGATAAACCAATCCCTTACGGTAAACCGAGAGCTCACTTATCCTCGGGGCGCTGTAGACGGAGGCAACGTTTACCCCTACTAAGCCACTATTCATCCTGAACAACTCGCTGGAAGACACTGTTGCTTCAACAACACCGACGTAAAACCCATGCTTCGACACCACCCTAACCATGTCCCCCCTTCTGAAGGAGTCAGCCTTCAAGACACCGGGCCTGTACAGGTTGGAACCCATCATCACGGAGACAGCGGTCTTCTCATCCACCACTATAGTTTTCTCAACATCCCCGGGGAGTTTATACGGGCCCTTCAGCTCAACGTAAACAGCTTCTCCAATCTCTCCATCCCTCCAAGCCCTAACCCCCTCCCTCTCCATCTCCTCAAGAACCGCTTCAATGCTTGCTCTCAAAGTGTTGACCCGGATGTAAAGCCTTCTAGGCGGCGTCTTCAAAGACTCAACCAGCCTTAGGGTTAAACTACCGTAAACGCGTCTAAGCTCGTTTAACAGGCCTTCCTGCATATCCCGAAGCTCCCTGTTCTAGTTGAGCTAGGAAATCCTTATTAGATTATAAAACAATATAGGATTTACTAGCCAGAGACTCGTTTGTGGAAGAGGTGAGGCTAAAGTGTCTTCCTCTACAAGGATAACTGATAAAGAGCTGAACGAGGCGTTAATGGATAAGCAGGAGAAGAAGCCCGTGGACGAGAAGCAGAAGTGGGTTAACAGGATTTTGAAGAGTGCTAAGCAGTATCACAAGATATGCCCGTACTTTGACAAAAGGACGAAGATGTGCTTCATAACTCTCGGGACCAAGTGCGACAGGGAGGGAAAGTTCGACACGTGCCCAGTGTTCAAGGCGTTTCTCGAGAAGAAGTACGATGAATACAAGGCTAAGAGCCAGCCGCTACCACTTGACTTCTCAGATGTTGTTGCATCCCCTCTATAGGTGTTTAACGTGGAGAGGAAGTATTTTATCGAAAACCTCGGCAACATGTGGATAGAGTACGATAAGCAAAACGACATACTGTACTTAAACTTTGCCACGGAGATAGGGGATGCTGACGAGGAGGTTTTAAGTGAGGATGGCGACGTGGTTTTCAGACTCAAAGAGGGGCGTTTAGTCTCAATAATGGTTTTAAACTTCAGCGAGAAAATCGGTGCAGCGATTCTTTAAAAGATTTTTAGTTTAAAATCCTCGTACAATCCGTCGGACGAACGAGTGCTCCGGGGGCAGAATCTTACTTATTTCTTCAAATATCTCTGTAGCATTCTCTCCCTGGATATCGATGAAGAGTGTTTCACCTTTAAACGCGAGGTAGACGACGGTGTTATTGCACGTGTAAAGCATTAGCTTCCCAGCCGATTGCTCGGGCTGGAGAGCAATGTCAAACACTATGACGCACCCCTTCTCTGCGAGAACGTCAACAATGTTTCTCCTCAGCTTTAAATGATTCGTGTCTATTAGAAAATGAGTTATCATGCTTAATCCTCTAAATGTTTTCAAGAAACTCTTCAAGTTTAACAGGCTTGACAATATGTATTTTAACCCCTCCCTCCTCAATAGCCAGCGCAGGCTCCTCGGGCACGCTTGTCGAGACCAGGATGCTGGCATCATACTCTTCGAGCAAGTCCTCTAGGAGGTCGACATTTATACCGGGAGAGGGGAGTTCTGCAAGTATTTTCCTCGAATCCATATCGTAAACAATTAGCTTCTCGGATGAAGCCAGGCTTGAAACCCGCCCATTCCCCACTGCAACGACCATAATGTTGTTGCCAACCATTAAGCACGCCTCCATAATGCTTAATTCTTAAGCAACTTATAAAGAAGGAGGCGGGATAGGGATTCAGTGAGGATTAAGATAATGTTTATCGACATTCAGAGAGCGTACGAGTTGTCAAGGATTTTCAAGCCTCTCACCAATCTCGTAGGAATTGTTGAGAGAAACGACCCTCAGTACAGGGCTGTGGAAGCATTAGCCAGGGTGAAAGGGTGCGACCAGGCCGCTGTGCTCGTCATTGCTAATGCCTTGGTTAGCTACCAGTTGAATGTCCGGGGCGAGGAGTACTGGCAGTATTTCGCGGAGAGCACTGCATCCGCGAGGGGCTCGCCCGACTCGGTCATGCTGGGTTTTCTGCTCAGTAATAAGCATAGGAACAGGTTGCTCCAGCAGAAGATTGAGAGGGTTAAATCTTTCTTCAATACAAAACTCTACAGGGATTTAAGCATTGATGGATTGAAATACTGTTCGTCCTTGGAAGTACTCAGGGATAGGCTTGCGGAGGAGCTAGCGTCGAGCAGGTTCTCCAAGACAATACTGTTTGCTGTTAAAATGTACAACTACGTCTGCACTTCATGCGGAAGAGAGGTCAAGGGTGATGTGGATTTACCCATAGATCTGAGAAACGCTGAGCTGAGCGTTTGGAGCTGTATCGTGAGAGAATGCGGCGGGGGAGAACGAGCCTGCTCGGAGAAGCTCATGCGAGACCCGTACCGTGCGAGGCTGGCTGATGCGTGGAGGATAGTGTGCAGGGAGTCCGGAATACCTTGCGTGAAGCTCGATGCGTTAACATGGCTGGTAGCAGGCGTCTTAAAGGATTCAGGCTTGAACCCGGTGGTGGCGGGGAGGAGGGTTGCGGAGGCTTTCGGCGTTGAAATACCGGTTGAAGCGTTGAGAGAGCTTGTGAAATGTGCTGGTGGTGGGTATTGAGGATTATTGAATCACTGGTTAAAGCTCTCCTGGGAGGCGACTTCGACCATGGATATCCCCATGTGGAGAGGGTTTTGAAATGGGCTGAGAGGATTGTTTCAGCGGAAAACCTTGTGGTGGATCGCGAGTTGCTGGAGACTATCATCCTGTTGCACGACGTGGGAAGAATCATAGGTGAGCCTCATGCTTACTACTCAGGCTTACTGGCAGAGGAGTTGTTGAAAGAGTTAGGCATTGATCATGCTGTGATAGGAAGAGTTGTTAACGCCATACAATACCACAGCTTCTCCTACGCCAGGAATCACAATATTCAACCGGGGTCGACGGAGGCATTGGTGCTGAGCGATGCTGACAAGCTCGATGCTCTCGGCGTCGTGGGCTTCATCAGAGTGTTTCTCTACAGCTGTAGGAACAGACGATCTCTCGAAGACACTCTCAGACATTTCGACGAGAAGATATTCAAATTGAGCGGTGAGGTGAAGTTTCACTACTCCCGTTTAAAAGCCTTGGAGCTGGCGGAGAAAACTAGGGGGCTTCTCAACGAGTTACTGGCGGAGTCCGGGACGCCTGCTCTGCCCTAGGGGACAGGCTTTTAAAGAATCATAAGGGTTGTTAAAGCATATTTTTAAATGGTGGATTAATGGGTTTGGAATGGTTTATTTCAATAATCCACGCTAGACCTGATGCGATCCTTGTTTGGGACGACCAGGAGGTTCGAGAAAGGCTTTCATGGTACTATAGCGTGATGAGGGATTTGAAGCCGGCTAAGTTCCTTATCGCTAAAAGGACTCCTGTTGACGAAGACCCCTACAATGATGAGTTGTCAATTGATGATTTGTGGAAAATTCATGATAAAGCTAGTGTAGAATTCAAGAGAATCCTGCAGGAAGTGAGAAGTGGCGGTGTAGGGTTGGAGGATCTCGGCAAGCCATTATTCAGCCTGTTGGATGTGAAAGTGGTTTTAGCCTATAAGCTGTACTCTCCTTGCAGGCTTTGTGAAAGGAGATGTGGTGCTTTAAGAGCTCAAGGGAGGCCAGGGGTGTGCTTTGTCGACAAGGAGTGCATTGTCCACACATACTTCCACCACATGGGTGAGGAGTCTCCCTTGGTTCCAAGCGGGACAATATTCTACGGGGGATGTAATTTCAAGTGCGCGTTCTGCCAGAACTATGATATCAGCCAAGTCTCCCCTAGGAGCGGGGAGCGGGTTACTCCTGAAAGGCTTGCAAGGATTCAGGACTCGCTGAGGAAGAGGGGTGCGCGAAACATTAACCATGTAGGTGGTGAGCCAACGCCTCACCTACCCTTCATCCTGGAGAGCCTTAAGCATCTTGAAACTAACACGCCTCAGCTATGGAACAGTAACATGTACATGAGCCTTGAATCAATGAAGCTTTTAGCAGACGTTATAGACATATGGCTGCCTGATTTCAAGTATGGTTCAAACGAGTGTGCATGGAGGCTTAGCCGGGTCAGGAACTACTGGGAGGTTGTTACGAGAAACCACAAGCTAGCCTATGAGAACGGCGACATGATAATAAGGCACCTGGTCCTGCCAAACCACGTTGAATGTTGCACTAGGAAGGTTTTAGAATGGATTGCTGGTAACACCCCCAGAGTGCTAGTCAACATAATGGAGCAGTATAGGCCGGAGCACTTAGTGTCCAAGTACCCGGAGAAATACCCTGATATAAGCAGGAGGCCGAGCAGGGACGAGATGAAGCGGGCTTACGAGATAGCTGACAACCTTGGGATAGTATATAAGCCTGTCTCCTAGTTTATTGTTTAAACAGCAGTTTCTACTGGTGGAACATATTGGGGGATACGGGGATAATGGTATTCGAGTACTACTTCAGCGATTACTACAGAGTGATAGTTTTCAGGGAAGGCGAGAACTTCATAGTATCTGTTGACGTGTACAGGAAGGGCTGGCCTTTCAAAGATTACGAGGAGAAATGTGTTTCTGGAGGAGAAGTTTGCCTACTGTTCAAAACCGTGCCGCCAGCACAACTCCCTGGAGAACCACCATTATTAGCGGAGAAGATCATAGTGGAAGGGGTCAGAGTATCAGGGGTTGAGGAAACGATTAGTGTTAAATGGTTTTTCAAAGGAGAGCTAGGGCAGGAGGATGTTTCAAAGGTTTTCAACGCTTCTTGGAGCTTGATAAAGTGTCAACCGCCTCTTAAAGACTCCTTCAACATTAACTGCGAGCAGTGAACGCTTTTACAGAGATTAATGGTCCGCAGTATTGTGAGGCTTTGAAAACGAATTCCGAACCCACGTATTCTCGCCTACAGGCTCAGCCGGGTCGGCAGTGCTGACTCCTACACCAGTATCAGTCCGTGCTTCATTATGTTTCTCAAAACGAATGCAGTGCCACTCCTTTACGCTACCACGTTCACGCTTCAGGATTCATGGGAATTGAATCATTGATTCCTTATCCATGCGACCTTAATTTATCAATTGAGATTTTCCGCGACAGTTTCACCAGCTCAACGTATGTCACGGCGCTCCATAAGTCTTCTGATTAATAGGCTTTAAAATCGAGGTAGGTTTTCTCAACAGGTAATTCTTTATATCCTTATATACATGTGAGATTATTGATACTACTGCTTAAAGGGTTTCAGCATGGAAGAATATGTGCCTAAGTTGAAGGAGACCAGGTGGAGCGTTGAGAGGGAGCAAGAAGTTCTAGCTAAGTGGGAGGAGGAGCGTATAGGGGTTTTCGAGTTCTCACCAGAGGATGTGAGGGATATCATAGCTATAGACACGCCCCCTCCCTACGCAAGCGGTAAATGGCATGTAGGCGGTGCTGCCCATTACGCTCAAATAGACATGATTGCCAGGTATTTCAGGATGAAGGGTTATAACGTCTTAGTACCCTTCTACGCGGACAGGAATGGGCTACCTGTTGAGGTTCAGGTCGAGAAGAGGCTCGGGGTCAACCCGCACGAGCTAGCTAAGACTCCTGAGGGGAGGGAAAAGTTTCTCGAGGCTTGTAAAAGCTTTCTCGACGAGGCTGAGAGGGACATTGTTAGTGTTTGGAGAAGGCTTGGATGCAGCTTCCAGTACTGGGTTAACGGGACAGATAGCCCGGAATACAGGGCTCTCACCCAGGCAACGTTCATAGAGCTGTATAGGAAGGGCCTAGTCTACGAGGCTGAGAGACCCGTTAACTGGTGTCCCAGGTGTAAGACAACCCTGGCTGACGCGGAGCTTGAACACGACGAGGAGGAGGGCGAGCTCTACTACATAAAGTTCACGGTCAAAGAGACAGGTGAGGACCTGCTTGTAGCTACCACAAGGCCTGAGATGCTTAAAGCGTGTAAAGCCCTAGTCTATAATCCTAGCGATGAAAGATATGCTAAGTACAAGGGCATGCATGCTGTGAACCCGTTGTACGGTCACGAAATGCCGATCCTGGAGTACAATGAAGTCGACCCTGAGTTCGGCACAGGGTTGGTGATGGTTTGCAGCTACGGGGACCAAGTAGATGTCAAAATGTTCAGGGACCTCGGGCTGGACCCGGTGATCATTATTGAGAAGGATGGAAGGTTGAACAGCGAAGCAGGAGTTCTCGCTGGCTTAAAAGTAGATGAGGCGAGGCGTAAGGCTGTTGAACTCCTGGAGTCTATGGGGAAGCTTCTCAAGGAGGAGAAGCATGTTCACAGCGTCCCAGTGTGCTGGAGGTGTAAAACACCTGTTCAAATAATTCACTCACGAGAATACTTCCTCAAGCAACTGGATTTTAAGAGCGAGCTTCTCGAGCTAGTTGACTTGATGGACTTCAAGCCTTTAATGCATAAGAAGAAGCTTATTGACTGGATAAACAGTGTTTCAACCGACTGGCCTATAAGCAGGGATAGGTATTACGCCACAGAGGTCCCTGTCTGGAGGTGTAGAAGGTGCGGGGCAGTCCTACTGCCAGAGCCGGGAAGGTATTACCGTCCATGGAGGGATCCGCCTCCATGGGATAAATGCCCTGCTTGCGGCGCGCCGAGGGATGATATTGAAGGGGAGAGGAAGGTTTTCGACACCTGGTTTGACAGCAGTATTTCAGTTCTATACGTCACAGGGTATTTGAGAAACCATGAATTGTTCAGGAGGGCTTTCAGGAACGCTCTCAGACCCCAGGGGCAGGATATTATAAGGACGTGGCTTTACTACACCATCCTCAGGACCTACCAGCTGACAGGTCAGCCAGCGTTCAGATGGGTCAGGATAACGGGAATGGGTCTAGACGAGAAAGGCGAAGCCATGCATAAGTCTAAGGGGAACGTCATAGATCCCGATCCGTACGTGGAGAAGTATGGGGCTGACGCTTTCAGGTACTGGGCGGCAGCCAGCAGTAAGCTTGGTTACGACTACAGGTTCAGCGAGCAGTTGATTAAGACTGGATTATTGTTTGCAACCAAGCTTTGGAATATTGCGAGGTTCGTGTCAAGCTTTCCGGAGCCAGAGGACTACGAGCTCAGACCTATCGACAGGGCAACCCTCGCATTGTTCAACAAGGTCCTAGTCCAGGTGGACAAGGCGTACAGCGAGCTAGATGTTTACGAGCCCGCAACCCTAATCTACGGTTTCACATGGGATTATTTCGCATCACACTACATCGAGCTTGTTAAATCAAGAGCGTACAACAGGGATGAGAAGTACTCAAGGCTTGAACAATATGGTGCATGGTACACTCTCCACTACATCCTGAGAAGGGTTTTAAGGATGCTAGCCCCAATAATGCCTTTCGTCACCGACGCAATATACCGGGAGCTCTACGGTGAGAGCGTTCACGTTCAGAAATTCCCCGAGCCGGATGAGGAATTTGCTGAAGCGTCGACGAGGCTTGCTGAAGCGATAGTGGAGGCTAACTCTGCTATCTGGGGTTACAAGAAGAAAAGGAACATGAGGCTTAGCGATCCGTTGAAAATAAAGGTGTTCCTGCCATTCGTCCTGGAGGAGGCGTTGAAAGAGATCGTTGACTTGCACAAGCTTGAGACGGTTGAGTTCTACGAGGAGGTAGCCCCTGAGGACGCGGTTAGCATTGGCGGAGGAGTTTATGTTTCAGAAGAGAGTCCTGAGCGAGAATAATGCTTTCTAACCCTGTACTCAATACTCCACTTTATCCTCTTCACCATTGAGCGAAAGGGGTATCTTCCCTGGACAGGCTTCACCCTCCCTTTTAAAACAGCCTCGAAAACCTCTGAAAGCGTTAAATCCCCTGCCTCGATAAGCGTGTACGCTGCCCCGACGTGCTCAACAATATGTGCATCACTGTTAGCAACTCCCGGGATGCCGAGTAGTCTCGCAGCCTCAACAGCCTTCTTATTTGCCCCTGTATTAGCGCCAGCATTCCACACCTCGATAGCGCTCCAGTCTTTATAGTCGAAGACCTTATCACCTATTCCAAGCCTCATAACGTCGAAAGGATGAGCCGGAACCAATAGACAGTTGTTCTCACGAGCCTTCTCCAATAGTAACCCGAGGCTCTTGGGGAATTCAAACCCCTCGTAGCAGTAAACCAGGACGTCCCCCTCGTCCGTTCGAACTTCAACCCCAGGTATCACTAAAATGTTTTTCAAGGAAGATGTGGTTTTCACAGCCGCGATGCTTCCCTGGAAGGTATTGTGGTCTGTGATAGATATTATTGATAAGCCGCTGGCGATCGCGTAGGTAATAATCTCCCTGGGGCTCGCCCTGCCATCACTATAGTACGAGTGAATATGTAGGTCTGCTTTAAACGTCATTGCAACCAGCTTTCAAGAAGGTTAATTATAGTTTGCCGGATTAAATAGGTTAGATTGATGTTTAAATCGGGTAGTAAGGCTTCAGCTCTGATTTACAGTAGGGGCACTTGTAGTGTACCCCTCTAGCATCAGCGCTACAGAAGTAAGCCTTCACCCCTTGGCTAAGGCATTTCGGGCAGTAATAAGCATTGTTCCCCTCGTAGGCTTCGTACAAGTCTATGTTAGTCTTGCAGATAATGCACTTCTCAGTCGTCCATCCCTTATGTCCCGGCTTGTTGACTCCTTTTATTAAACCACTGGTCATGCTAAACACCTTCTAGTAGAGAGATATAATACTAGTTTTTTAAAATTAACGATTAGGTGTACGAGTTGATTATAGCCGCTGTTGGCGATGTCCACTCGCCAAAGTTCCTGCCCCTCTTCCTCAAATCCTTAGGCGAGGTTCCCGTTAACATCGATGCCTTCATCCTCCTCGGAGACATTGTCGAGAAGAATAACGTGGAAGCCTTCGCACCTGTTTACGAGGCGATAAGGAAGAGGTTTGAGAATGTTCCAGTGATAGGGGTTTTTGGAAACGAGGAGTACAGGGGTTTTGAGAGAGAATACTACGCGAAATACCCTGAAATCTCCTGGCTTAACGACGAGTTGAGAGTGTTCGGTTTAAACAGGTTTAAAACATGTATCGTAGGTACGAGAGGAGCCTTGGACAAGCCAACCCCGTGGCAGGCTAGCAACATACCGGGGATTCTAGAGTACTACAGGGATCTCCCCGGGAAAATAGCAGGCCTTTTAAGGGAATGCAGGGATTCAGAGGCGGAGATAACCATTCTCGCCTCACACTACGGCATCTCATACAATAATCTAAAGGGGGAGAAGCCGAGCATCTATCCTTATC
>NZ_DBOUKL010000025.1:0-25784 GCF_059755995.1 Thermosphaera sp.
TAAGCACGTTATTCCTTTACAATACTCCACCGGGTACAATGTTTTCCATATAAGATACTATGGAAAAGGCTCGAGAACTTTGGCTCTCTTACAGGAAGCCCCACCTCTGTACAACTGGAACATGAGCGAAGACTTGTGCGTCAGCATAGTGAACCCTGTCTACAGGGAAATCCTCCCTAGCTTTTTAAAGCAGTTATCGAACAGGTCAACAATTCTCGTAGGGGATATTCAAGGATTCTTGAGATTAAGGAAGAACCATTCAATACTATTGTCTCCGGACAAGCAGGTGTTTGAATCTGTGAAAATGCTGCAGCTTATTCACATGGATGTTGAGGAGGCAAGGGCGTTAACAGGTGAGGAGAATACAACAAATTTATCTCTCAAGCTTCAGAGTGTTTTGAAAGATCAGATTGTAATAGTGACGAATGGTCCTTTCAACATTCTTCTCATTTATGCTGGAAACATTGAGGAAATACACCATGTTGGGGAATCGTACCCGGATACTACGGGAGCAGGCGATTTCTTCTTGGGTTCCTTAACATACTACTATCTATTAACAAACGATATTGTTGAATCTATTTTTAAGAGCATTGTGGCCACTGAGAAGTGGTTGGCGAAAAAAGGCTTCATCGCCGCCAACCACCTGGTTGAAAACACTGTTCAAAGTTCGGCTAAAGATATGTTATGATTCATTGTTTACTTATTCTGTTGAGATTTCAAAAATACTGTTTGCCAAATATTTCTAACCACTACGCGCTGAAATCTTACGGATTTTTCGCATCCCACGGTGGTTGGCGTCTCTGTAATTTATAATTTGTTATAAATCCCTTATAAACTTTCAAATATTAGGAGAATAATTTTTCATGTCGAGACGAAGGCTACCTCTTTAAAACCCCCGTCGAAAAACCTAATGCTCTCCAGCTCCACATCCTCGCTTTTCACGGCTGGTACTCCAATCCTCTCCATTATTGCTGACTTAACCTCGTTTTTCTCCGGCGCTCTCCCTATGAATCTTATCTTTCCATTGATAACAATCCTGGGGAGATCCATTGCTTCTGCTTCGAGCGGGTCTGAAAACCAGACGTGGTGAGGTATTACGTCAACCCATATGTGCTGGTCCAGCAGTTCCTCAGCAACTGTGAGAAGAGTTTTCAATGCTTTATCGCTCTCCTCGCTGAAGTCCAGGAAAACCTCAACTATGACCTTGGTAACCTCTGGTAACTCCTGCTCCATTTAAGCACCCTTTATCAGAATCCAACATGATCAATGTTTTAAACCATAGGGTGAGAGGAAATTTAAAAGATTATTTAACATTCTCCTTCTTAACAGGATGAAGATAGTCTTTTGGAGCGGCTTTGAAGACTTCTAGGTATTTCCTCAGAACCCTTGGAATGTAAACTGTCCCGTCTTCCTGCTGGTGATTCTCAAGTATTGCGGTGATGGTTCTAGTACTGGCTATCGCGGTACTGTTAAGTGTGTGAACATATTCTTTAACCATTCCTTTCCGCCTTATGAGCCTTGTCCTCAACCTATAGGACTGCCAATCAGTGGTGTTGCTACAGCTCACCATTTCTCTGAACAATCCCTGCGCAGGCATCCAGGTCTCCAGGTCATACTTCTTTGCGGCTGGTGCTCCTAAATCCCCGCTTGCAATATTCACGATTCTATAGGGGAGCTCTAAACCCTTGAACAACTCCTCCGCATTCCCTATGAGCTCCTCCATTAAATCCCAGCTCTCCTCGGGTTTAGCGTAAACATACTGCTCTATCTTATGGAACTGGTGCACTCTGAATATCCCTTTTAAATCCCGGCTTCCCGCGCCAGCCTCCTTCCTAAAACACGGGCTTATCCCGGCATACTTCAATGGTAGGGCTTCTTCCTCTAAATCCTCATTGTAGTGGAGTGCGGCGAGGGAGTGTTCCGCGGTAGCAATCAAATATAAGTCTTCCCCTTCTATCTTATAGATCGCGTCTTTAAATGTTGCTAAATCTATTACGCCGGACATGACCTCGTGGCGTAGCATATACGGGGGTAGAACTAGGGTGTATCCCTTGCTAGTCAAGTAGTCTATAGCGTACATTAGGAGGGCTAGGTCAAGAAACACTATATCGTTGAACAAGTAGTAGAACCGGCTTCCAGCAACCTCTCCCGCTTTTAATGTATCGCCCAGCTTTAACACATTCTCCAGCATGTCGGCATGCCCAACCGGTTTCCAATCTATCTCGACGTAGTCAACTTTAAAACCATACTTCTCCGTCTGTTGCTTAAACTGTTCAACATATTCTCTCCATACTTTTGGCCTACCCCAAAACCTTATCGGGACGTTGTACGAGTCGTCAGGACCTATGGGAACGCTCTCGTGTACAGTGTTTGGAAGCCTTCTCAAAGCATCCTCTCTCAGGGCTTCCAGCTCCCTGAGCTTTGCCTCAAATACTTCCAGCTGGCTCAACAGCTGTTTAGCCTGTTTAAGCAATTCCTCTTTCAACTCAGCCGGGGCCTTAGAAACTTCCCTGCTTATTACGTTGTGCTTATGCCTGAGTTCTTGTACCTCGGTTAAGAGTTTTCTCCATTCCTGGTCAAGCCTGAAAGCCTCGTCCACGATAGATTCATCCATGAATCGTTTTCTCACATGCTCCTTCAGCATCTCAGGGTTTTCACGAAGTAGTGTTAAAATACTCCACGACAATTCTCCCACCTTCTACTAGCTTATATATCATAAATGATTGTTCAAATATTTAAAAGAAAATTACCGTGCTCACTCTTGGCGGGGGTTAAGCGTTTTCTCATATTGTTCAACAATATCGTAGCCGAATTTCTCCTTGAACATCTCTCTTCCTTTAGGAGTCATTCTCAAGGGCGTCCAAGCCGGCTCGTAAACTATGTTTATGTCAGCATCCATGTTTAACACCTCCTTCAGCTGATCAATAACCATGAGCGGGAGGGTTGTTGCTAACGGGCAGAACATCGTAGTTAAACCCATGTCTATTTTAACCTTTTTCTCATCGACTATTTCAATATTGTAAATCAATCCTAGGTTATAGATGTCTATCCCTATTTCAGGGTCCATAATTGTTTCTAGAACCTTGATTATTTTCTCTTTCAAATCCTGGTTTTCCAATTGACATCCCTATAACAGAGTTATTGGCTCACGCTTTTTTAAATAATCTCTTCCAACCGCTCTTCTTCTCCTCTGTTTTCTCCGGCAACCCCATAGCTCTTCTCATCCTACTTCTAGACAACTCTTCGTGGGGAGAGTTTACAACATTTTTTGCCACTTTATGAAGCAGTAACAACTCCTCGTACGTGGCGTAATCCAGGGGGATTCCGGCGTGATTATTGCTCTCCCACTTTTCATAGAGTTTCTCCACAACGGCTTCAACATCAGGGTTTGAATAGAAAGCTTCCTTAACTACTGGAAGCGTGGACTCATCTATTAAACTAATTATTTCCTTTTTCAATTTTTCAATATCTTTCTCCATAAATCTCTACTCCGTGTAGTCTTCAAACTTAATCTTTGTTAATCCACCCTGTTTAATCTTATCTAAAGCCCACCCTAATCTCTCCATAAGCACGAGTATTGCTGCTTGCGGAGGTATCACCCCTATCTCGGTTATTATAGCATCAATGTATTCCGGAGGCGTTACATCGAATGAAGGATTCAATACCTTAATCCTGGGATGTTTTTGAAGCCATGAATCGGGGACTACCTCGGTTGGATCCCTGAATTCTATTGGAACGGGTTCTCCAACCAGTGTTGTGGGGGAGAACTTATAGGTTTCGGCCACGACGTAAACCCTCACCCTTGCTTCCTTAGCCGCGAGCGCTACCTGGCTTGTCCCAATCTTGTTTACAACGGCTCCGTTGCTTGCAACGGTGTCTGCACCTATGACCACGTGGTCGACTTCGTGCATCACGTATCTTACAGCGCTGTCCGGTATCTGGACGACTGGCACTCCATTTTCAAGCAACTGCTTAGCGGTTATCCTGCCTTGGTAGAAGGGACGGGTTTCAGTGCTGTATACTTTCACTACTCTTCCCAGCTTGTATGCCTCAGTGATCGCGCTAACAGCAACGGAGCTGTGGCAGTGGGTAAGGATGATTGAATTCTCCCTTATTCTTCTCGCAGCAGTTTCACTTATAACCTTCACAGCGTTAATGCTTTCTTCAATGAATTTTTCGGCAGTGAGCACTACTGTGTTCACGGCATCCTCAAATGTTCCAGGATTAGCCCTGTGTAAAGAGCTTAAAACATACATCACAGCGTTCGGAAGGCTCACCGCGGTTGGTCGGGTAGCTATTATTAAGTCAGCCACTTTTCCCATATATCTCTTGAAAGGAGCAACCTCTTTGACGCCGCCGTATTCCAGTGCCGCAATTTTCAACGCCTCTGCTACGGCCCGGGCGATCTTCCCCGCGCCTCTTATTCGCATAGTTTTGATTCCTTCCGCTATTTCGAGAACTTTTGCAGGAATACCCTGCTCCGTCATATATGATACACCTCTTCGAGCTGTTTAACAAGTTTTGGTAGAGGCGAGATGGTTGGCGGGTATGAGCCGTATATTTCCTTCAGTAAAATAGGGATGGCTTGAGGAGAGAAAATCCCGTATTCCGTGGCGATAGCATCTATGTACTCGGGCGGGGTCACATCGTATAATGGAGCTCTTGCAGCATAGTTCACCGGTAACATATTCCTCGTTTCATCATCCATTAAGAGATCCCATCCCCCTTCAGGGAGTTTTATCATTTCCCCGTAGACTGACTCAAAACTGAATTTAAGGAGCGGAGCTATCACGTAGACTCTCACCCTAGCCTCCTTGGCGGCGAGAGCCATCAGGCTAGACCCGGCCTTACTTACGACAGCTCCATTAGCAGCAACGGCTTCAGCTCCCAGGAAAACCTTGTCCACGTTCTTCATGAAATATCTCATTGCAGAATCAACAATAAGATTCACGTTGAAGCCTAACTCTTCTAAATATTCAGCCAGCAATAAACCTTCAAGACCCGGCCTCGACTCAGGAACGTATACCTCTACCTCGATATTTTCCTCTCTCAGCTTGGCGAAGAATCTTCTAACAGCTAGACTATTGCTGCTGGTCATTAACACGTCTCCCTTAGAAACTCTTTTACAAGCGACCTCGGCAGCAGCCCACAAAGCTTTCTCGTAACTCGACCTCAAATCCGTGATTAAACTCGGAATGGTTTGTAACCCGGTTTTTAAGAAGGACTCGATTACTACTCTAAGAATGTTGAGCACTCCTGCAGAGGCGGGTCTCTCCGCGATAATCTTCTCATAAGTCTCTAAAAGATGTTTCGCGAAAGATTTCTCATTGCTGGAAACTGAATATTCTTTCAACGCGTCAAGCGTTGCGAAAACTATCTCAGACCCTGTGTAGCGTTGCTTAAACCCGTGCTTGATAAGTTCCCTCTCCAAGAAGCCCACCGCAAGCTTAGTTTAAGATCAATACTATTTCAACATTATTTAAAGCTTTACAAGATGTGGTATACTTTTAAGCTAAGCCCGAAATAACATGTTTAACATGGTGGATAGGATGCTGAAGGGTTTAGGGGGAACACTCATATTAGCCGTATTCATCTCATTGCTGATTACTCCAGTATTTACCCATGGAAACGACCTGGGCGAAATCCTCGTAGTGTATTTGCCGGGTATGTCGATGGATGATGCATCATACGTTGCAACTCTTCTAAACACTACCGATTATGGGGTGGCTGAATTAAACCCGACCCCTCCTTACGATTACAGCTTGTTCATCTACGGTATACTTATGGGTGAAACATATACGTATGATAAAATCCCGTTTAACGAGTCTCACGTTCTGTTTCAAGGGGTTCCACACCCGTGGGTTGAAATGGTTAACCAGGATTGGCTGAACGCTACATGGGGCAATGTCAGCCTTATTAATATTCCAATGATTAATCCTTCAAACCACTCCAACGCGTTAAACCCATTGTACAACGCCATGGTGAGAACGCTGAAGCCATTCATCGCTATTGTCGGTGTTAATGAGAGTATTGAATGGGTTGAGCTCAACACATCGCTGACAGTAATCGTTGAGAACGAGAAGGTGAAAATTCTTCTTGATTCTTACAACATAACCCTCTCGATAACTCAGTCTGCGAAAGCATCGAATGAGGTAAGGGTTAGCGTTAATCAGACAATCGGGGTTGAACCGGGAGATTACTATGTTAAATTCTACTTGCTGAGTAGAAACGACACACATATCACAATATTATTCCCTGGAACAATCTCGTCAGCAGGATGGCTTTCAACACCTCTAGGCGAGGTTACAGGTACATTACCCTTATGGTTCCTTTACCAAGAATGGTTTAGCGATAGACTAGACGGTGAAGCATTGAAATGGTGGTTTAACGAATCTCTCACAGCATTCGAAAAGGTCCTTAACACAACACTATTTAGAAGCAATCTACACGTACACTTAATCTATCACCCATACTTCATGCTGGCCGAAAAAATGAGTGGTCAATTAAACTCTACGGAGTTGAGAACCATTGTCTGCAAATCCGTGGCAAGGATAATCAGCGGGTTCTCAGCTCAGAAACCTTCCGCATTAATCATTCTACTTAACCCGTTTCAAATAATAGGTGAACCCTCGATTAGTCCGCCGGGCGTCAGGCTCATGCCAGGGGTTTACAACGTGACAGGTAATTTAACCAATCTTTACGAATATCTTTCTAGCGTTGGAAGAATCAATTACACTCTCATTGACAATGGTGCTGAGCAATACTTCGTAGTAAACACTCCTGAACTGGAAGGTGTTGGCAACGGACTAGTCTTCTACACCCCCAGCGCTTTCCTGGCCGGGCAGAATACGGGAAGCATCCAAGCCTCAAGCCTAGCATACTACTTGTTCATGATGAGCACTAATTACAACCCAAGCATCGGGGTCATGATAGACCTCTTGAATTTGAAAAACAGTGTTATCTCGAGGTTGAACGCTACTATCGATGAGCTAAAGCTAAGAGTCACGGAATTAAACACAACACTCACGAATCTTAGGGAGGAATTAAGCACTTGCCAATCCGTTAACGCTAACTTGTCGACCCGGATCTTACTGGTTGAGGAGGAGTTGAAAAGAGCGGAGGAGCTTAGAAACCAGGCATACATTTTCATAACCACAGGGTTGGTAGGGCTTATTATAATAGCGGTCGGTTTATCCCTTATCGTGGGGAGAGCCCTCTTCTCAAGGCAGAAAGCCTAGTACTGTAGAGAGGAATTTTTCACCAATAAATTCATAAACTCTCCATAAAATTACTATTGTTGAAGCGAGGACAAAAAATGCGTTAGCCAAAAAGCTATTGCTCTTGAAAATCCCGGCTGATAAGGATTTGTTGCTGATCGGGTATAATAGGAAAACCCCCTTGGGGGTTAAAGCATCAAGAAACAAGTGGGACAGGTATCCAAGCATGAAGGATTTCCATGCAACGCTTTGATCAGGTACAATCCCTAGGTTAATCCGGTTCAAAATTATCCAGGCTATAAGGGTTAGTAGAAGAGCTGAGAAAAGATTGTGTAAAAGTTTACGGTGACGATAATGTAAATCAAAATCCGGGAGATATGCTCCCATGATGCTCGGCGCCACGGAGTAGACACATAGTGCAGGCAATTGACAGTAGAGAAAACCTATTGCAGCCCCCATGAAAAGATGCGTCACACGCTTCAAACAAATCTACCTAAACACTCCTTTGAAGTAGAATCGATTTACCAGGGTAGCCTACTACTACATAGTCAACAAGGAATGATGGAAATATCCCCGTTTCAACTACCCCATGAATCCTCTTTATTCTTTCATGCATAATTGCAGGTTCTTGAATAGGGGTGGTAAATTTTAAGTCAATAATGAAGTTTCCATTATCAGTTACCACGGGCCCATCTTTGGATGAATCCATTCTTAAAACGGCTTCAACGTTCTCCAAGGATTTGATATCGTCGAGGACCACGGGCAAGGCCACAGGAACTATTTCGATGGGTACTGGTTTTAGGTAGAGATAGGGTTTCCCGGTGAACTTGGATTGATCGATAATATATATCCTTGTCTTAGCTCTTAATGCAATTGATTTCTCTCTTAGAAAGGCGCCGCCTCTCCCTTTAACCATGTCGAGTTTAACACTGACCTCGTCAGCCCCATCAATGTACACATCCACAACGTTGGCTGTGACAGGGTCAAGTATTTTACTAAACCCCAGGTTTTTCAAGTGGAGGGCCGTGTCGAAGGATGAGGGTACCAGGATCTTGTTTTCAAGGAAATCCTTGCAGGCGTCGATAAAGTGTTTAACGGTTGACCCGGTTCCTAAACCAACAATTCTAACGTCGTTGAAACTAAGTTGTACAAGTTCGCAGGCTTTAACCGCGGCATTGATTTTTGCCTGATAACTTAGATCATCCAAGACTCACACCTTACTCCTCGCCAACCGTTACAAATGCATTCCTACTCACAATGCTTATTCCTTTTTCATAATCCTCTTGGTTTCTAAAGTAAATGGTTAATTCCAGGTTTTGACTAGAATAGGATTTCATTGCTCTAAGCATTGCGCTTAGGGATTCCTCAATTGATAATCCCCCTGTGCCCGCTCCCATTAATGGGAAAGCAATAGTTCTTAAACCAAGTTGGATTGCCTTCTTCAGGGATGCATCCACAGCCTTTAACACATATTCTACACTAGACCTCCCTCTTGGTTGAACGACGGTGGGGGCGTGAATTACTTTTCTGCATTTCAGCTTGTAAGCATTTGTCACAACTGCCTCGCCAATCCCTATTGGTGCTTGTGCAACCGCTTCTTTCTCGATTTCATCCCCACCCCTCCTTTTGATGGCGAGCGCTACTCCACCCCGCATTAAACCAAGCGTATTCGCCGGGTTCACGATAGCGTCTCCTGCGAAATCAGTTATATCGCCAATGGTTAAACACAATATCAAACAATCCTTCCTATAACACTTCATGGGGAAAACCATCTTGATCTATGCAGGATAGATTTTAAAACGATTCCACTATTTACCCAGGTTCTCTAAATAATTCGCTAATTGTGTAATTGACCCTGTTTTAAAGTACACGTTCAAACCGACCAACCTGTACTCAACAGGGCTCTCTCCCAGCCTAACCCAATAAGCAACCCATTCTTGAAGAAGCATCTTTAAATCAACCCCGTCTAGCTCACGCTGTCCCGGCGGCAAGGAAACATCTATGATTGCATAATTGTTCCTTACCAACCACTCTTTCACATCTGGATGTAGGGATAAGGGCGGGAGCTTCAAATCATAGGTAGTGCCCTCTTTTAGAATCTTCGTGTAAACATATAGTTTTAATCCATTAAACCAGTTGCCTGCCACATCGATCAAATACCATCTCCCCATAATACGTGTAAGCACTGCCACATGCCCTACATCATCGCTAAGCCACTCAACAAGGTATGTGTTATTGTAACCGCTTCTAACGAGGATAGTGTATATAAGTAGTGATAGGTCTTCGCAGTCGCCGCCCAGATCCTGCAAGGTCTCGTTTGGGAGTTTCCAATACTCCTTAACCGACACCGGATCCGGCTGATAGTAAGTCGTAAGAGACACGTACACATGTATGCCTAGAGGTATCCCATATTTTTCAGCGTATTGTGAGAAGTTAAGATTAAGGGGTAGGCTGTTTACCGCTTTCTGGAGGAAGAGATTTCTCTCCTGCTGAGTCAAATCCTCCAAGTACTGGATGCCGTTAGGGATACCTATAACGTTAGCATACTCTGATAGCTTGGTTCTCAAATACGTGATTTTTTCTATGAGAACAGAGATCTCGCTAGAGTTCCCTTCAAGCCATGATTGATACATGGTGATGATCGCGATATAATACAATTCCATGCTGGTTAAATTACTCTTTAACCACTCATTCTCCATTTGAAGAAGGCTCAGATTGCTCATCAGTTCAGAATTCTTTACCTCTAATTCACGATATCCGTTAAGTAAATTCTCATATTTTTCTTCAAGATCCTCGTACGCGCGTTGGATTGAGTAGTAGCTTAACCCTAAGAAGAGTGAGCAAGCTAGAAGTACGGCCACTAGTATTTTCGAAACATTCACTTAAACCTCACCCTCTATCTTAATGCGGAGTATTCTGGAAATATATATGTCTTCAAACAGAGAATAAAACCGAGAAAGGGATGACCCTGATGAAAGCCTTCATATCCCTCGATGTTGAGGGCCTTCCAGGAGTATCGTCTCTTACTATGCTAAATCCATGGAGTTCCCAGTTCGAGAGAACCGTTAGAGTGGCTACTAAAATTGTTAACACTCTTATTGAAGAACTCTCTAATAATGGGTTTTCAGAAATAATTGTTGCTGACAGCCACGGATTAATGACCAACCTGGATTACTCTGAAATTAAAGGAAACGCTAAAATCATACAAGGATATCCTAGACCGTTGAGCATGGTTACAACTCTTGACTCAACCTTTAACGCATCAATCTTCATAGGCTACCACTCCGCCGCGGGAACGGTACACGGCATACTAGATCACACCATGAGCGGTAGAACGTTTTCCGAGATAAGAGTAAACGGGGTTCGGGCAAGCGAATTCCTTTTGAACGGGCTCTACTCATCTGAGAACAATGTCCCGGTAGCCCTTGTTGCAGGGGACGAGTATTTAGAAGCTGAAGTAAACTCATTCTCTCCGGGCACGGTTTTCGTGCCTTTGAAGAAAGGGGTTTCACGATACTCTGCAATAAACCCATCTATCGAAATCATTATTGATCAACTGAGGCACGGGGTTCGCGAGGCTGTTAAGAGGCTTAGCGAGGGGAAGATAGGGTTGATAAGCTTGGGAAAACCATACGTGGTTGAAACAGTTTTCCGCGACTCCTTAATAGCTGATGTTGTCGAATCATATGATAAGTTCCAGCGATTGAATGCTTACACTGTAAGGTTCGTTGCTGAAAACGCTCGGGAACTTATAGGATTGATTGAGCTATTAGCAATGGTTGGCTATGGGGTTGACGCTTTAAAAAACAGTATTAAATAGTGAAGTCGAAACCTAATTTTTCAGCATGTTCATGACCGTTTTTTCAACAACGTTTTTGAGTTCTAAATTGTTTAAGGATTCAAGAATGTTTTTAACCAGGTTTTCCATGTTCTCAACAATCTCACGGACATCGCTATATCCCAGCGCGATCAGCCTTCTCCCCTCTATGATTGTAGCTAAATAGTCTGATAACTTAACAATTATAGATTCTAAGCTTTTCCTTTCCTCGAATTCTCTATACAAATCGATATATTTCTCCATCCCTAGACTCTCTAGGCTTTTCTCCTCAACCATTTTAAAGTAAGAAGGCTCCTTCTCCTTAACATATCTAACGATGTCGCCTGTCACAGCTTCAGGAAGATCGTGAACTAGGCTCATCACGAGGGTTTTAGCAACATCTACTTTAAACCCGCTCTCCATTAAGTCTTCCGAAATCTTCAAAGACACCAATGTTACTAGGAAAATGTGATCCGAGATAGTCTCGGCTACTGCTGGTGGAACCCCTCTCAGCACCCAACCAGTTCTAGGTACGTGTCTAATATTTATTATACCAGATATTTTCAAAAAACCACCTTTCATAATCATTGTATGGTCCGGTTATTAACCAGCCTTGCTAATCCAATCCGCCATCAGCTCAATGCCTTTGACCAAGTCGTCCTCGCTCATTGTAACGAAGGTTATTCTTAAATGGTTTCGGCCGGAAGGACCGAATATCGAGCCGGGAAGGGTAATAACAGCTGCCTCCTCAGCTAGTTTCAAAGTGAAGTCGAAATCGTCCAGCCTAAGCTTTTCGAGATAGGCAGTCATATCGGGGAATAAGTACATGCTTGCCAAGGGCTTCTCCACCTTTGCCTCCGGCAGGTTCTTTATCAAGGCTTCGTAGGCGGTATCACGCCTCTTCTTGTATACTGGTAGAACATTTCTCAAGTATTCCTCTTTAAACCCTTTATCGAGATAGTAGTATGCAAGCCATTGGCTGGGAACAGGAGCCACTATTCCCAATGCTCCCTTAAGCTTTACAAGCTCTTTTATCGCCGTCTTCGACGTGTACACGTAGCCCAGTCTTCCGCCCGGTATCGCGATGTCCTTGCTGAACGATCCCACCACTATCAGGTTGTCTAGCGGCATGTATTTTTCAAGCCAAACATGCCGTCCCTCGTAAACAATATGCTTGTATGCTACGTCATATATAACCCAAATGTTTTTCTCGACAGCAATATCTGCTATGGTCTTGGCAACCTCCTCGCTTATTATACGGGAGGTTGGATTATCCGGGCTTGCAAAAAGGATGGTCTTTGTCTTACTCGATATTTTTTCCTTTATGCATTCAGGGTCGGGATTAAACCCTTTCTCATGGATCTGTGAGCAGGAGACCGGCTTTAACCCTGCGAATTTTGCGAGATCCCAGTACACACTGTAGCATGGTTCTAAAAGCAAAATTTCATCGCCAGGGTCAGTGGTGGTGTAAATTGATAACACTAGTCCGTCCGCACCACCGGAAGCAATCATTATTTCATCCGGCGAAACGTCAATACCACCATACTTTTTCAAGTCTTGAGAAATCGCCTGCCTCAACTCGGGAAGTCCTTGGGTTGGAATATACCTGAAATGTTTGAAGGGGTCTTCCCTTAATTTCTCGATAAAGTAATCCAGCGCTTTCTTATCCGGGGGAAGGCCTGGTTGCCCAGCCGTGTAGTTATATACTTTCAAACCCTTCCGGGCTAGTTCGTCAGCTTTCGCAATAAGAATTCTCTGAGGGTTTTGCTCGAGGTTTTTAACTCTTGAGGATACCTGCATTTTCAACCCCTTTAGCATTAATACATACATATAAGTATTTAACAATAATATTTAACAATAAAATATTAAATCATACATAGTTTATATTACGAAAACGGTTTCTATATGTGTGTAGTTGAATTCCCGCTTCTCTCGCCCAACTCTTTTCAACGGCTTCATAACATGTTTAAAAGCACTGTATGGAGGCTGATACCATCCCTCGCTTATGCCCCTCTCCAATATTTTGATTTTCCTGGCAATGTCTTTAGACTTAAACCCGCAATTCCTACACTTGAATCCCTTACTCCTTCCAGCACTGGTTAACCTCTTGCCACATACAGGGCATAATGGGTTCTCGTAAACAATCAATGGTTTCAACCAAATCACGTGGAGTTTTTCAAGGTTTAGAGTCATGCCGTGGGAAGTAGAAGGAGGTCTTACACATCCTTGAACCTCAACCACATCGCCAGGGATTAGAAGCTCGGCAATGTTTCTAAACCATTTAGTCGGTTCGTAAACGCCCACGTCAATGCAGCAGCTATCATCACAAACCTTGAAAAACACGTGCCCTCCAACATCCCTGAACGGTTTTGTAGCGACTGTGCCTCGAAGCCTTAAGCACATGTAAGGGTGGGCTTCGCATATGGTTTCAGCAAGCCTAATGTGAGGGTCGGTGTGCTGGTTGGTCCTGAATATTGCTGCGAAATCTGGTTCTTCGCAAAGCTTAAGCATCTTGTAAGCCTTTATAAGGATTAACGGGTTTTCTCCACGTATCCCGAGAAGAACAGGGTCAGGCCCTCTCGGAGTGATTAACACCCTGTCTTCAACCGGGTCGTAGTTGAGTATAGTCTCGTCTCCATATACCCGGTCCATTTCTTTAACACTATCCTTGTCAACACAGCGCTCCCTGCCCAGGTTCTCAACTCTTCTATAAGCGATCAGCTCAAACGTGTAGTCTTCTGTGGTCATGGTATTTCCAACCGCGCCTAAGGCACCCACTATCCCTCGAGTCCCATTGAAACATTTAAAGATGCGAGAAGTTCCTTCAAGGGTTTTCAATGCGAGGTCCGGAGGGATAATATCGTGTAGGGCTTTCCTAGCTAGTAATGCGATTTTATGAGGAACTTCTCCCTCTACGATCAATAAGCACGGTTGATGTTTAGGGTTTTCGAACTCTTCTACGTATTTCTTGAAAATGTCCTCCACTATCCCGTATATCTCGCCTAATTCCATGTTCGCGATGAACCTTAGAGCAACTGCACCGTTCCCCCTAGTCTTCCATGGAACTCCTGGGTTAAGCCTTACAAGATTAGGGTAGTCTATTAAGGTAATACCATGCTTCAATAATTCCTTAAGCATTAACAGGGCTAAATGTGTGGTGCATCCTCCTGCAGGGGAATCAACATCGTCTATCCCTATGTGGAAAATTCTCTCAGCTTTCGTCACGTCCCACCAACTGGGCCTTCATTCTTACGAAGCAGGCATTTGAATCCAGCCACTATTAAAGGTAGCAATACCGTGGCATCCCCGTAAACCGTCACCGTCCTTCCGCTTGGCTTAATCTTCCCCCAGCTTACAGCTTCCCTTGGATGCGCACCGCTTAGGCTACCATCGTATTCAACCGCGGTTGTTAAGTAGACAGCGTAGTCCAAGCCCTCCTTGAACTGTGCCCACCATATAGTGTGATGCTTACTTATCCCTCCTCCGATGACTAAAGCACCAAGTTTTTCACTCGAGAACACTATTTCGACAAGCTTTTTCTCATCCTCAGCAAGATCTACTTCCAAACCTATTGTCGACAAATTGAATATAATCTGAGACCCAAAAGCACCGTCATATAGCCCGGGTACGAAAACCGGGATTTTCCTCTCGAAAGCTGCTTTCAAAATGCTGTTATCATCGCTTATCCTTCTCCCAGCCTCCCATAAGAGCTCATAACCGCTCCAACGCTTCCTCTGAGCAACTAATTCCTCAAACATTTTTCGCGAAAACTTCTCAACAGCTAAACCATAGTTTTCCATTGGTATGAGAACGTTTCCCAGTCTGTGAACGTCTATTGCTTTGAGGAGCGCGTCATCAAAACCCCAATCCCCCTTGTAGTAGGCAGCCCCCACGCCTCTGGCAATATCATGGTCTACTGCTCCACAAGTAGTTATTACGGCATTGAAAAACCCTTCTCTCAAAAGCTGAGATATAACACCTCTCAAACCCGTGGCGACGAGGTTGCCTGTGAATGAAAGTATTTTGAAAACATTCTTATCCAACACCATCTCGCTGATAATCCTGGAGGCACGTGCAACATGCCCTGCCATGAACCCGTGGGCTTTCTCAAAACTCTCGATTAGCTCGCAGACAGATTCCCTGCCGGTCACCGTATAGTCTTGGACTTTCTCCTTGAGAATCGATCTCCTAGCTTCTTCCATATAGTCTTTCTCAGCCAAAACATTCTCACCATATCCATTATAAAGCATTATCGTGTATATTTGTTATAAGGAAGATGGTGTAATGCCTTCGGAGGATTTAATACTATCTCTGCTAAAACATAGAAGGCTTTTCCTTGACGAATTAGCTAGGCTTTCAGGACTTAGTAGGCATGTTCTTCTGGAAAAACTACATGAGCTGGATGACTCGATTGAAATCCATGGTGAGGAAGTTGTTGTGAAAGAGGTTTTCAAATTACTGGAACATGGGCTTGAAAAAGGTTTAGAGATTGGAAAGCTTAGTAGTCTGGTCGACTGGAAAGATTTCGAGAAGCTTTCTTCAGAGATCTTCTCACTTCATGGGTATGAAACCATCAATAACGTTTCAATATATTCTCCCCAAAGGCTCCAAATAGATGTTGTAGCGATCGACGCGTCAACTGGTTTAAGCTTCGTAGTAGACTGTAAGCACTGGTCTGCATCATCGAGGAGCAGGCTTGTGCAGGCAGCCTCTTCGCATTATGAGAGAACCATGAGGCTGTCTAAGATGGTTCCACAAGCAATTCCTAAATATCCCTTGCTGGGGAAAACCCGGTTTTTAATACCACTACTTGTTACACTGCTAACCCCATCGCTCAGGTCTCATAGAAACGTTTTAATAATCAGCATCAGGGAATTAAACAATGTGTTGCAAGAGGCACACTATGTTCTCGAAGAATTCAACATAAAACCTATTCCAGTGGTGAAATAATTTTCGTGTAAATCAATAATTATATATGACGTAGTGATTATTTTAAATAGGAGTGGTTCAGGGTGGTTGAATGATTAAAATAGTGATTCCAGAAGCTAAAATATTGAAGGAACTGTTTGAAGCGGTTGGAAAACTCGTTGATGAGGTTTCCTTAAGCATTACAAGCGAGGGAGTATTTCTCAGAGCTATGGATATTTCACAGATTGCTTTAATAGAGGTTAACCTTCCTAGAGACATGTTTCTCGAATACACGGTAGAGAGGGGAGGATCCCTAGGCTTTTCAACCTCCAATATCCAGAAGGTTTTGAAGCATGTGAAGAAAGGAGAAAACCTAGTGGTGTGGTCAGATGGAAACTATGTTAATTTCAAGATCGAAGGACTTGTCAGAAGGGAGTACAGGTTTAGGAACCTCGAGGTACCCGTTATAGATATTCCCTCTACCGGGCTTCAGACTAATGTAAGGGCGCAGTTAATAGCCAGCGTTGTTAACCACGCAATTCAGGATACGGAGGTTGTTGGAACCATTATTGAAATTGAGGCTCCTTCAACGGAGGAACTGGTGTTCAGGGGTCGTGGAACAGGTGTTAACGAGACAAGGCTTAAAACAGGATCTGTTGGACTGGTCTCGCTTGAGGTAGACGAGCCCTCAAAATCACAGTACGATATATCGTATTTGAGAAGCGTGATGAAACTGTGCAAGGTCTCCGATGTGGTCTTTCTCGGATTCTCAAGTGATTCACCATTGCTGCTAGACTTTCAAATCGGAGGAACAGGCAAAGTAAGATATATCATGGCCCCGGTCTCCATGTAGCCTTTCCCAGAAAAAGAAATACCTCTCTAATCTTTACATCACAGTTGTTTCAACAACTTAACCGAATTTCACGGTGAAATTTAATAAGAATTCTCTGAATGTAAATGTTGACTGAGAAATAACGGTGACTGCTAGTGGGCGTTTCATTACTAAGCATTGTTAAACCGAAAACCCCTGGACAGGTTGAGATCGTTGATGCCTTAAAGAATGCCAAGTACAGCATAGTAGGGATTTTCGGCCCAACTGGGTCAGGGAAAAGCTTGTTCAGCATCCTGTACGGAGTAGACAGCGTTCTAAACGAGAAGTATAGGAGATTCATTATAGCGCGTCCCCTGGTTGACGTTACATCGGGGAGCGAGCTCACACCCGCAGACCTCGGCGAGCTTTACTACGAGCTCGCATCCTCATACTTGAGGGATATTTTATACGGGTATATTGAATGGGCCAAGATAGAGGAGATGATCAAAAACTATAAAATAGTAATAGCAGACTCCCATTATCTGAGAGGGAGAACCTTTGACGATTCACTGATATTTCTAGACGATGTTCAAAGTATTCCGGTGGAGAGCGCTATAGAGGTTGTTACAAGAATAGGAAATAATAGCAGGCTTGTAATAGCCGGGGACCCTATCTTCCAGAGGGCTCACACGGTTAAAGACTCCACAATCATGTTAAGGGAGCTCCTGCTTAACGAGGAGTCAGCCAGAGTGGTTGATCTCGGGTTGAAAGATATTGTTAGGCCTGGGGCAAAGATGGGGATAAAGTTATTGTTCGAGTCGAAGATGCGCTCTAGAAAGCTAACTGAGACAGAGAAGCAGATAGTTGAAACAGCTAGATTACACGCTCCTGACGCTGACTTAGTAACTGCGGTAGAGTTTGTTGAACTCAAAAAGAAACTAGGCGTGACAACTGAGAGCGTTCCCGACGCGTTAATAGTTGTTAAAGAAGGGCATCTTGGAAGAATCATTGGGAAGAAAGGCGAAAGAATAGAAGCGGTAGAGAAAGACTTAGGCTTGAAAATAAGGGCTTGCCAGCTCTCACTGGATTTCACGCCGTTCATAAGGGCTCTTCACCCTGTTGCATGGATTACAAAGCATGTGAAGGAAGTGGATTTCGCAGGGCCGGTTCTGGCCGTGAAGATAAGTGAAGAAGGCTATGGGGCTTTCGTAGGACAGAAAGGTGTTTATATCAGGCTTATAGACGGCGTGTTCAGCAAGCTCCTAGGAGTTTCCGTGAGGGTTTACGAGGTTAAGAGTGATCGCTCGGAAGTAAAGAAGTGAAGCGTTCGAAACCTTTCAGGGTTACTCGACATACAAATCCACTACAACTTGAACCAGTCGAGGGCCAACGTTTCTCACTATTCTCGAGTTTTCAATAACGTACTTCCCCACGCCCACGCTTGAAGCTGTTTTTACAACAGCCTCTTCAGCTTCTCTAAGGGGATTCTTCTCCTTAAGGGATTTCACGTGAAGGTAAACATGTATCCATCCAGCACGTTGTTTAAGCGCTTTAACAGCTGTTTCAAAATATTCGAAGGCTAGCTCCGGATAAGGCATCAAAACCCTGTCCGCGGTATTCAGCAGGTGTTTCTCGATAATTTCCTTAGCGTCACCTAGGTAGGGGATAACAATGTTTTCAACTTTGTTGAGCCTTATGTTTTCAACCATGTATTCAAACGCGTATGGATTTATGTCAATACTGTGGACTTTATCAGGCTTCGAATATTTCGCAATAATTATGCTGAACAATCCAATGCCTGCGAACATGTTTACAACAGTCTCGCCCTGCCTAACCAGTTTAGCAATTCTTTTATGCTCGTAGTTTAAAGCCGGGGAAACATAGGCCTTGTTTATGTCAACCTTAAAGACACATCCGTGTTCCCTGTATATGGTCTCGCTTCGAACCTCGCCTGCGAGATGAACATGACGCCTAAGCCTGTACGGTCCTTCGACGCCCGGCAATCCAGCCCACACGCTTTTAACCATGGGGAATTTTGAAAGAATCGATTCAGCCAGAGGCTTCAACTCCTCCGGCGTCATTTTCAGAGGGCACCGTATAATGGCTAAATCACCTACGAATTCAATCCGCTTCCACACCTCCATGGCTTTTTCAGGGCCGTAAATCTTTAATGCCAATTCCCGTAGAATTTTACCCCTTCCCATTTTAAACCACTTTCTTCCCGTGCTCGCAGAAACTGGTTATTGGGCACGCACTACATAATGGCTTGATCGCTCTGCAGGTCCTCCTTCCATGAGTTATCAATAAGAGATGGAGTTTCATATAATTAGCCTGGCTCGTGCTAGCGGACCAGAAACCAGATATTTCATAATAGTTATCCCTTCTAACATATCCCAACCTTTTCGTAATTCTCCTGATATGGGTATCAACAGGGAATACCGGTTTACCGAAAAATGCTAGGAGAACGACGTCAGCGGTTTTAGGGCCTACTCCCGGCAGGCTTGTCAATATTTTTCTAGAAGTTTCAACATCACTCTTATTGATTTCCTCAATCAACTTTTTCTCAAAGCCGTTTTCAGAGAAGATCTTTGCCAGTTCAAGGATAACTCTACTTCTCTCACGGTACATTCCAGCTGGCTTGATCAAATCCGTGAGTTCATTGTTTCCTATGTTTAAAATTTTTTCGGGATCGATCACTCCCAGGTTTTTCCTTAAGTTTTCAAGTGCTCTTACAGCGTTTTTATCCAAAGTATTCTGGCTTAAGACAACTGCGATAATGAACTCAAATAATGAGGTTTTGCTTACGTGTGAAACGGTGAATTCTTTTTCATCAAGCTTGTAAAATTTTTCCAGTTTTTCAAGTATGATATCTCCAATATTCAACCCTGATCCTCTTACGGATATATGCGTTCCCTATATCTCGGGAAGGGCATGGTTTCTCTTATGTGTTCTAAACCAGTTATCCACATCACTATTCTTTCGATTCCAAGGCCGAATCCGCTGTGGGGGACACTCCCATATTTTCTCAGGTCTAGATACCATTTGTAGTCGTCAGGATTATATCCTTGCTCGATTAACCTTTCCAGCAGTAACTTATAATCATCTTCACGCTGGCCCCCGCCTATTATTTCCCCATAACCTTCGGGAGCGAGCAAGTCGAACCCGAGAACTACTTCGGGGTTGCTTGGGTCCAGCTTCATGTAGAAGCTTTTGATATGTCTCGGGAAGTGGGTTAGGAAGAACGGTGATTCAAACTCCATTGTTAATACTCTTTCCTCATCCGCTCCGAGGTCGTCGCCCCATTTAACATTGACCCCTTTCTTCTGAAGTATTTCTATTGCTTCATCATACCTGATCCTAGGGTATGGGGTTTCCAACGCTTTCTTAAGCTTTTTAACATCCCGCCCAAATTCCTCCAACTCTCTCCTCCTATCCTCAAGGACTTTTGAAACAATGTAAGCAACAAGCTCCTCTGCCACCTTCATCATGTCATTCATATCATACCATGCCGCCTCGGGCTCGAGATGCCAGTATTCGGCTAAATGCCTTCTTGTCCTGGATTTCTCGGCGCGGAAACTAGGTGTTAAGCTGTAGACTTTCTCAAGAGTGTAAATCAAAACCTCCAGGTATAGCTGGGCGCTCTGGCTTAGGAAGGCGGTTTGATCGAAGTACTGGACTGGGAAGAGTGTTGCTCCACCTTCGCAGGCAGAAGCGGTTAGGATTGGAGGCGTAACCTCCCACCAGCCGTTTCTGCTGAAGTACTCCCTACCAGCGTTTATCACGGTGTGCTTAATCTTGAATAGTGCAGCGTAGCGGGGACTCCTAATCCATAAGTGCCTAACATTCAACAAGTACTCGTCTCCTTCACCGCCTTTGATCGGGAAATCCCGGCTGTCTCCTATTATTTTGAAAAAGCTTGCGTGAAGCTCGAAACCTCCCGGAGCCTTAGATTCTTCTCGAACCTCTCCACAAGCCATGACGCTTGCTTCTAAACCAATGTTTTTTAATGAATCGACTAATTCATCCCCGAGTCTTGACGAGTCAACAACCACTTGCATGACGCCGGAGGAGTCTCTGACCCTTACGAAAGCCTTGCCCCCAACAACGCTTCTCCTGTAAACCCAGCCTCTAATGCACACTTCTCTACCAACATACTCCCTGTTCATAACAGATGCTATGGGTTTGAAATCCATGTACTCGCACCATTTTCGTTTTAAACTATGTAGAATTGATTATTTAACGCCTGTTTATAAGAAATTTCTTCCAGGCTTAAGGAAGGGGTCTCGCCATGATATACGCGTCTTCACCGTCTAGGTAGTACTGTTTCTCCACCCTTATCTTTACGTAACCGAGTTTCTCATACAGATTGATAGCGGGGGTATTGCTCACCCTGACCTCCAAGTATGTTTCAGAACACCCGTAGCTTTCATAGAGGTTTTTCAACGCGTGAGCCATAAGCCCTAGCCCTAGACTCCTCCCCCTATGCTCTTTAAGAACGGCTATGCTCACGATGTGCCCGCTCTTAACAAGCAGGGTTTTAAAGAAACCAGGCTTGTATTCAACCCTGCACATGACGTAGCCAACTACTTCGCCGTTAGGTGCCTCAGCTACGAAGAAGGATTTTCCATAAGAATTATACAAATCCTCGAAGAAAGCCCTTGGATAGTTCTCCGGGAGAGCCTCCCGATTAATACGTATAATGGATTCTATGTCTTCCTTCCTGGCCAGCCTTATCGTGTACCCTGGCGCTTCCTTACTCAAGGTTGCCAGCGCGTTTTCAAATATCGTGGTTACCGATGGTACTGCGGGTTTTTCCTTCTTGAAAAGCATGAAATCACCATTCCTCAAAGCATTATAATAAATAGTTGTGAGGAATTAATATATTCTGGTGAAGGTGAGCTGGATGCTTATTGAAGAAATAAGGAAGCATGAGCATATGCCGCTAACGGGTAAACGCATCGCTTTAGGCGTTTCCGGTTCAGTAGCTGCATACAGGTCCGTGGACTTGGCTAGGAAGCTGATTAGAATGGGCGCGGAGGTTAGGCCCATACTCACACGGTTTGCAACTAAGCTGATCGGACCTGATCTACTGTGGTGGGCAACGGGGAATAAGCCGCTTGTGGAGATGACCGGGGAGACGGAGCACATAGATGTTGCGAAATGGGCTGACGCGCTTGTAATCGCTCCAGCCACTCTTAACACCATGAGCAAGATAGCTTACGGAATTCTCGATGAATTACTACCGTTAACAGCTGCCACCATGATGGGTGACGGTAAGAAAATCATTATTGCACCCGCAATGAACATGAGGCTGTACACCTCGCCACAGTATGAGAAGGCTAGGAGGCTTCTTGAAGACTATAACGTGGTGATTATTCCCCCTTTTATTGAGGAGAACAAGGTCAAGTTTCCACCGCTCGACGACCTAGCCCACTGTGTTGACGCGGTTGTCAACAGGGGGCAGGATTTAAAGGGTAAAAGGATTGTTGTAACCGCAGGAGCAACAAGAGAGTATTTAGACCCTGTCAGAGTATTGACCAATCCAAGTAGCGGTTTAATGGGGATTTTAATCGCTCGCGAAGCAGCATGCAGGGGCGCTATAGTCGACCTTGTCTCAGGCATCTCAAGGTTTGACCCTCCTTACATGGTGAACAACATAAGCGTGGAGACAACGAGCGACATGGCGCTGGCAATAGAGAGATTGACTAGCGAGAGAGAATATGATGCAGGGATTTTCGCGGCAGCACCCGCTGATTACAAGCCCAAAGTTTACCATGAGGAAAAACTGTCTACGAGAGATATGAGAAGCTTGGTGATAGAGCTCGAGGCAACTAAAAAAGTTTTAAAATCCATCGTTAAAAGGCCAAGGCTTCTCATCGGTTTTGCTGCTGAGAGCTCGAAGGTTTCCGAGGAGCTGGTTGAAAAAAGCAGAGTTAAACTTCTCGACTATAACCTCGACCTTGTAGTAGCCAATAACATCTTGTCAGAAAAGGCAGGGTTTTCGAAGCCGCTTCTGGAAGTATGTTATGTCTGGAAAGAAGGATTCCAGTGTCCGGGCGAATCCTTCAAGGAGGTAGTGGCCAGGGCGATAGTTGACTACGTGGCTGGCAGATTTAAGTTATAGGATTCCATGACATTTGAAGCGAGAATTACATCTCTAAGAGCGTTCACGAAGAAAAGGGTTTGATATGCATTGAAATAGATTTAAGCACACACAGCCTATATGGTGGAGTGAGGATTTAACACTGTGTTTTCAAATATCTCTGGCACTGAACCAAAAACTTCGAAAACCTTGTCATGATAGTCTTTTTCAACAATTTCGAGAAAAATTTGTAACGTCCTCGCCACGTCCTCGGTGATCAAATTGCCAAGAGGTTGAGGCTCGTAATAATCCACACCTTTCAACAGGCTTGTCGAGAAATACCACAGTGTTTTCCTAATTTTCCTGCCCGTAATGGGCGATGCGCTGAACCCTTTGCAGGTAAAGCCTGAGTGGATGACAAACACTTTATCAACATCCAGTTCTCCCAGCTGATTCACGCCCCGCGCTTCTAGGTCCAGGTATTCGTACCCATGCTTGGTAACACCGTCAGGAGTGATTTTCACACCATACAGGTTTTTGATTGCTGGATCGTAGACTAGCACTGATGTACCGTTAACTATTTTTAAAGGACTGGTAACTTTTATAACCGTGTTCTCTGTAGTGTAAACCTTGAATCCTCGAGAAAACGCCACTGCTGAGATAGAGCTTTTGCCCGAGTGAGGATACCCTAGAAAGAGCAAGGCTTTTCCACCGCGTTCTATCGTGATTGAATCGGTTAGCATTACATAGCCTTTCTTTCCCAACACGTACGCTATTACTTGAAGGAGGAAGAAGAATGGGGATTCATTGGAATATGCTGAAGGGTATTTTCCTTCAACAATGAAGAGTGATGGAAGCCCGTGAGGAAGCAGGTTATGCGTCAACACTTTAAACTTCACGTCTTTGTTGAACCAATAGATTACGGCGTCAGGTCTGCACTCACTAGTGTTTTTTAAACGGGGCAGGTATCTCTTGGCGAAAGCGCTGGAAAGAGATGCCCATAACTCCTGGGCCCTTTCTGTTTGAATCTGAATGCTTGAATCAGCTACGTTAATACATAAGGTCTCCAAGGTTTCACAGCCTCATGCATGTAGTTTAAGATCTTTGGAGGCCAGTTCGAGAAGTCTATGGGTTATGAATCTTAATGCTTCTTGAAGTACTTCGTTATTGTTGTACGACGATACAATGTTTTTCAAAAACCCCTGGTCCTCCCTCTTAAGCTCAGATACTTTTTCAACAAGCAACGGCATTGCTCTCACTACGTTATCTACGATGGTGATGTCGGCGGCTCGAGCAGTTCTAGACAACGGGTTTAGATCAATAGTTATAACATACTTGCCGAGACGTTTAAGCGCTTCTGTGCGGTCTCCGTCTTCAAGAGGTACCAGGACAACATCTGCAATCAATATGCCGCGGGGACTCACGCGTCTTCTCTCGCTAAATAGTTCGGGAATCGTTGCGGAAGCGTCTTCGCCAACCCCTAAAACCTCGCGTGCTCCATGGGAGAGCAGGAACTGCTTTATAGCCTCCTCCCGCTCCCTGGTTCTGTAGAACAAGTTAACCTCGATAAGCGCTCCTGATGCTTCAGCAAGTTTAACAACGTGCTCAGGGACAAGGGCTGCAACATTCCCATTCACAGATATAACTGCGTGGTTAGCGAGTAATAGTGCGGCAGCAGCCGCTTCAATAGCCTTTAAAGCGAATCCCTGGGTTTTCTCTCCTATAAGGTAATCGAAGCATTCCCCTCTCCCATGGGCAATTAAGCCCTCGGGTGCGACAATCCCTTTCTTAAATCCTTCTACCAGCTTCTCCCTTATCAAAAGGCTCTCGCGCCTAGGGTGGTTTGCCGGAATATTCAATTTCAACACCAGTCCTAGAGATTTCACTCTCCATGAAAAATAATTGCCTACGGGATAAAATATCGGTAATCTCTGTGACGTGATCCTTCTCAACCCAAATGATGAGCGCCGACTTCTTCAAGTAGAGGCCTACAACTCCCGGTGAGCGAAGTATTTCAGCAGGTATTGAAGAATAGTCGAAAATACCCTGAGTGTAGTCCTTCGCAGCGTTGAAGTAATCCATTAAATCCTCGCTGCTTGCAACTTTTTTGAGAAGTGATAATCCTTTCTCGTAATGGCTTAACGGTATCCTTTCAAGCATTTTACCAGTTGGCTCGGAGTAGGGAAGGCTGGACACGATTAGTTTAACACGGTATTTAACAGGGATTTTGAAAGCTTCACCGATGCCGGGCGGCCCGGGACGGGTTCTAATGACGAAGCCACCATAGTATTGAGAGATAACATCCCCCAGCCCCGTCCCTCTCACAACTTCGAGCTCGTGAGCCTTCTGAAAAGCATTGAGTAACGAGCTCCCTGCATAGATGGAGCTAACCAGTGTGTGCGCGATTAAGAGAGTGGATGAGAGTGCGAAACCCTTCCCTAAGTTGAAGGGAGATTCCACTGTGACGCCTACTTTTGTCTTGTAAAACTCGCAAACATCCTTAGCCTGCTCGTGAAAAACTTCTTGATTATTCAACCGAATCGTGCACTCATCCTCAAAAGGGAGCGCAACGCTCGATACTGAAAGGTTTATCCCGGCCCCAATACTTCCCGAGAACAAAGGATTACTGCTCAGTACAGGAATCCACAATCCAGAGACGTGGTGAGGTATTGTCAGCTTTATCAAAAAGATCACTCTTTCAGATACTTGACCACCATTGGAAGGAGCATCCAGCCATGCTCTATTAATCCTAGACTTCCTTTAGCAAACTCCTTCTCGCTGAAAGCCTTCAACCCGTCTGCTTTAATCCCTGGAGCGTAGAAAGCCACTGGCACGGGATCATCCGTGTGCGACTTCACTGAGGGCGGAGTTGCGTGATCAGCGGTAACCAGCAGGGCTATGTCACTTTTCAATCTCGCTAAGAGTGGTTGAACGTAGTGCCTATCTATC
>NZ_DBOUKL010000026.1:0-9332 GCF_059755995.1 Thermosphaera sp.
AAGTGATAGGATATGGCAACATCCACGAGGCCGAGGGATACCTGTCTTGCAAGCTCACTAATGTCTGCAAGGATAACTAAGCGGTCCTTGAGGGCCTCGTAAATTCCATTATATTTTAACAGGTTGACAGCCATTTTTCCTGAAGAAGCTACGTCGGGATTCGCTATAGCGATCTTAACATCTTTTGAGACAAGGTCTACTAGGCTGGTGATATTGTAAGGGTTGTCCTTGGGAACTATGAGCGCTGGTATTGAATAGGAGAACAAAAACATCTTATCGCTGTAGACTAATCCTTCCTCCAACATGGCTTGCATATACTCGGAGTCAGCAGTACCGAGAACGTCTCCTTCTCCTGAAAGTTTAATCCTGGTTATTAGCGAGCCTGTGGGCTGGACGTACACGGTGATCTTGTACGCTGGGGTGTTGGAGTTGAAATAGTCTATGGAGGGTTTTAAAGGCCTGTAAAGCAAGGGAGGTAGGAGGAAGAAAATTTCCTGGGGCTTCTCATGTGTTAACTCAGGTGTTAAGTTATGGTATATGAGGAAGGATGCTACGAGAGTTAAGGCAAGCAAGCTTAAAACTAAGTAGACGCGGTGGACCATTGTTTTTCCACCCTTAAAGCTTCATCTTTCTCAGGAAATAGTTGGAGAGCCCTCCTTCACCCAGTTCTGCAATATATTCCCTTGAGGGCTCCGTGTTAGAGGCTACCCAGGGGAGAATAACGTCGAGTACATTGTAATCTGGGAAGTGAATGATTCCGCTGGAAACACCTAAAATCGCCTTATCCTTTTTATAAGCAAGCATAGACATGGTTGTTGGCTTTATCGGTATCCCGTAGAAAACGATTCTGTCAGCCACCCTACTAATTGCTACTGGGGTTTTATCTGTAGGGTCAACGCTCATACCTCCTGAAACGATCACCACATCGGCGGCTTCAACGCCTTCGAGAATTTTACGCGCTATCTCCTCTTCGTCGTCGCGGGACTGTGCGTAAAATACAACTTGACAGTCGAAGCTCTTAAGCTTCTCTTCTATGAGGGGTCCCGCGAGGTCTTTTTTCAATCCATCAACTATTTCATTTCCAGTAACTATGATTGCTGCTTTCTTAGGTGTTGCTGGATTGATCGAAATTATAGGGGTATCGCTCCTCAAGTTCTCTAGTAGCTTGTTGAAGGATTCCTGGCTTATTTTTAATGGAACCATGTCAACGATACCGATCAAGCCTTTTTCCCGTACGAAGGAGCCTGTTCTCAAAGTTATCAGTAAGAATAAACCGGTAGTGTTAACTTTCAAAAGGCCTGCACGATTAATCCTTACCAAGCCTTTACTCTTTGCTAGTAGAAATGCTTTCCCCTCACTCCTCGGGACAACTTCAATATTTTCATCTACGACTGCTTTTCCAAACTCAACCACCGCCTTATCTTCCCACAGCCAGTCCCCGTCCCCAGCTTCAACATATACGTAGTAGTGGCCATGTTGCTTCATAAGCTCAACGTGTTCTGGACTGATGACTTCACCCTTCTTAACTACTGCTCCTTTATACTCAGGCGTTACAGCAGAATAGTCGTGAGCTGCTTTTAAACCCACGGATTCTTCAATTTTTTTCAGCATAAGTAACGCCTTAATGTGTAAAATCGGGGAATTGACAATATAAAACTGATTTAAACGGATTGTTAAGTAGTTTTATTGTCGCATGTAAAAAAGTTTAAGGTAGCTCTCTTAACCCCCAGAGCCGGGCCTGCATCTCCGCATCGTAAAGCAGGACGGTTATTTTTTCAAAGTCCTTCCCGTTTCCCCTGTACTCAACCCCTTCGATCCTGCCTTTGAAAGCCACCGGTATTCCAGATGGTTTTATAAATAAGAAAACCTCGGCTTTTCCATCAGGCGTCTTTAAGGTCAGGATTGACAGTTTGTATTCTCGAATCTTTTTCGCATTGGACTCTATTATTTCATTAATGCTGTGGATGCTCCACACGGGCTTCAATGTTACCGTAGTTATTAGCTCAGCTTTCATGATGGCCATAGCAAGAGTGAATTCATCGTAAAGTTTCTGCACATCGATCTTTTCCTCCTGAACAACCGGGGCCGGTGTTTTAGGTGGTTGCATCACACGTGTCTCACTCGGTGGAGATATTGTAGGCTCAGCTTTTTCAACCGGGGGAGTCGGTTTGTGTTCTGCAGGCTTCTCCCCGGAAACCTTTATGATATACTCCCTGAGTTCATCCATAATTGTAGCGAAGAATTTGTCGCAAATATCTCTGTATACGCCCTTGCACTCTGCTTTAATACTGGTGTGCACCGCGTAAAATACTTGCAGAACTTTGCAGCTGATCGTGAAATCCATGTCCTCGGAAAATCCCTCAATAAGTATTACATCATCTCTAAGTTTCCTAGCACTTGTTTTCAATAATAATTTTTTACTGGAGAACGCTGAGGGTTTGTAAACCCACTGAGCCTCGACGTTGCTCCCGCTGCCAGAGGCCTTGAAAATTTTGTAAAAACTGAATAAAGCCTCCAGATTCAATAAGGCTTTTTCAACATCTTCCTTGGAGACTGGTAGAATCAGCAATTTTTCAAACTCTTTCTTGTACTGCTTCTGTTGCGACAAATGGGAATCACCATTATTAAGATCAGTTTTCTTAAACATATAAAGTATTGGACAGAACTGTAACTATTTGATCCCCGTGGCTCGGCTGCTCTCCAATAACAATGTTTATTAACTTAGTTAATTGTTAGGAAACACTGGTGGAGATTTTTGAAATCTTTTTGCGAAGTATACAATAGGAAGATACTCCCAGCCGTGAGAATGTATCTCAGCAGGAAGCTTGTCTTAGATTACAATCTAAGCCAGTTAGACGCAGCTAAGATTCTAGGATTGAAGCAATCCCTCGTCAATTACGCTGTAACAGGCCGGAGAAGAAGCAAGTATTTTGAAGTCATCCTGGGGTTCAAGGATTTCAGAAGATATCTGGATGACCTGGCCGTGGAAATGTCTACGAAGAAATATAGAGGACCATATGTCTGCGATCTGTGCCAGTTCTTAATGAGAACAAACCTGGCTGATGAAGTTTTAAAGGCGGTTGAGGAAAGTCCTTCAAGAGTTTACAAGAAGTCTTAGGAGGCCGTCTTAATTAACTCTTCTAAGCTGAAGAAAGCATTCTTGGGCACACGGAATTCATCGCTTTGTAAAACCCCTTCAATCTGCAATATTTTCGCTTTGACTTTACCACCGCCGAATGAATAACCCCCAACTCTGCCATCGTTATAAACAACCCTGTGGCACGGAGTTGTTATAGGATTTTCATTTTTCATCAAACACTTGGCGACTAGTCTCGGGTGAACTCCTAGTAGCCTGCCAATCTCGCTATAGGAGGATATTTTTCCAACAGGTATCAAGTTCGTAAGTATGAAAACGGCTTCACAAATATCATTAAATCCTGCTTGACGTATCTTCACAGTATTGTTATTAACGGTGACCACGAACATTGGTTTCACATGGTTCTTATTTATAATCCCACCGATAAATAACGCATAATAAGAGCTGATGATGAAATGCCCGTGTCAGTAGACATCATAGTAGTGAGCGACAGGGTTTACGAAGGGTTGGCTGAGGACACCAGCGGCTCAGTGGCAAGGAGAATTGTTGAGAGGAAGGGGTACAACGTGGAAAACTTTATGGTTATTCCTAACTCGCATAGAGAGCTTCTTAGAGTTTTAAGAAATGCTAAGTCTAGGGTAATAATTTTCATCGGCGGAACCGGGCCAGGTCCTCGCGATATCACTGTAGATGTTGTCTCGCAGGTTGCATGGAGGCATTTACCAGGCTTTGGAGAGATATTTAGGGCTAAGTCTTTTGAAGTCAAGGGTTATAGGGGTGTCTTAACCAGGAGCGAGCTTTTTATACTTCACGACGGTAGGATAGTGGTTTGCCTCCCGGGATCTCCGGAAGCCGTCGAGCTAGGCGTTAACATACTGTTGAATATTTTAGAGCATCTTGTTGAGGAGGTTGATAGGTTTGAAGGCGTACACAAATGAGAAACACTGTAGTGTATCGTTCGATGTTTGGGGAACCCTAATCGATCTCGACCACATGCTTAGAAGAATTGCTCACGTGCTTGCAGAGAGGGAGGGGGAGGATGCGAACCTTTATAATACCAAAGTATTGGAAGCGTATGAAAGGTCTAAAGCGCTGAGGAGAAAAAACCCTGGGTTATCACCGGACCAGCTTCTCAGCAAGTCAAGGGAAATAATGGCTGAAATGTTGGGGATAAGTGTAGACATACTTAACAGTGTGATCGAGGAAGCTTTCGCGAAAACAAGAGCTGATGACGCATTGTATCAGGACGTGATTCCAACCCTCGACGGATTGAGCCAGCTAGGCTTGGAAATAGGCATTATCGGTAATGTTCTTTTCTGGCCAAGCCGGTTTACGGTTTCACTGCTTGAGAGGATGGGCTTATCTAGTTATTTTTCTACATATGTGTTTTCAGATAAAATCGGGTATTCAAAACCGGATAGGGAAGTGTTTTTAAAATATGCGGAAATCGTGGGATGCGAGCCTGAGAGAATAATCCATGTTGGGGATAATGTTGTAGAGGATGTGGGTGGCGCTCTTTCCTCCGGTTTCCATGCTGTTCTAATCCGGCGGAACGGTAACGAATCAATTCTGGTTAAGCCATTACGAACCGCGGTAATAAACGATATGCGGGAGCTTTTAAGAGTGATTGATAAATTCTGAAGGTGATTTTTATGGAGTCCCTCGGAAAGTATAGGGAGAACATTTTAAACGGTCCAGTCGGCAAGACGCTCTTATGGCTTGGCCTTCCTTTAATGCTGGTTCAACTGGTAAACATATCATACAACCTGGTTGACTCATTCTGGCTTAGCAGGTACAGCGAGATAGCGCTGGCTGTTCCAAGACAGGTTTGGCCAACCTTCATGTTCCTCAACGCCGTAATAAATGGGTTGATGACTGCAAATCTTGCAATCATCAGCCAGCTGGTAGGCGGGAAGAGGTATGAAGGGGCTCGTGAAACGGTTTCACAGTTTGTGACAGTTTCCTTATCGCTCAATGCATTGCTCGCGGTGACTTATTTCTATCTTAGACCATTTATTTTCAAGTATATTGTTCAAACACCGCCAGCGTTGTACGAGGACGTGCTCGGATACTCTGGGATTATCGCCATTGACATAGTGTTTTCAGCATTAACGCTCACTTATTCAACAATCCTTCAGTCGATAGGGGACACGAGAACCCCGGCTTACGTAAACCTGTTTGCTGCATTATCAAACTTCATCCTAGACCCGCCGTTCATTGTTGGCTTAAATGTAAACGGGGTTTACGTGATCCCTCCAATGGGCGCTGTAGGAGCAGCAATAGCCACGGTGCTGGCGAGACTCGCAGGGTTGGTTACCATGATGGTGTTTCTAAGTAAAAGGTACCCTTACCTGGCCCCTAGGCTGACAAAGCGCTTGGAGAAGGAATGGGTGTTAATGAGCTTTAAAATAGGTGCCCCTGTCACACTCATGATGTCCTCCAACTCGCTTGCATTTATGTTCCAGAACGCGTTGATCAATCAATACGGCGAATACGCTGCCACTGCAGCCGCCATAGGGTTTTTACTCATGGATCTCGCTGACGCTTTTCTATGGGGGTTTACAAGTAGCGTCGCAGTGATGATAGGCCAGGCTTTAGGAGCCGGCCTTGTCGAACGCGCTAAGAAGATAGCGAGGCTTTCCTCAGTATATATTGCTGTCTCTACGACAATGGCGTCAATAATCGTATTCTTGTTCAGAGGCTTTTTCATCAACATTTTCACCAGCAATCCATTGGTCTATAGTGAAACCGAAAGATTTGTTTCCCTTTTCCTCCCCAGTCTCCCGTTTTTCACTCTCTTCTTCATAGGCATGTCTGTTGGGAGAGGATCCGGTAAAACATTGACTCCAACACTTATTGGCGTGATAAGGCTGTGGGGGATAAGGCTTGCGCTCGGATACTTTTTATCAAACCAGTTGGGATGGGCAACAATGGGTATTTGGGTTGCCATGGCTTTGAGTAATTACTTCTCAGGGATAACAATGTACGCATGGGTTCACTATGGCACGTGGGCGGTGCCTCTATTTAAACCAGAGGGAAAGATAACACTATATGGGGCCGCTAACAGAGCCTTGAACAAGTGATGAGGTGTGAGAGTTCTCGGGATAGACCCAGGTACCAAAACCATGGATCTCTGCCTCCTAGATAACGGGGAGATCGCGGGAGAGGCTTTTATTGAAACCAAGGAGGTTGCTTCTAATCCTGAAGCCATCTATGACAAAATAGTCGAGCTCGAACCCTTCGACGTAGTAGTCGTTCCTTCAGGGTACGGAGTGGAACCAATGGACTTGGAAGCGGTCCCGAGAGAAGTGTTGGAAGAATGGTATTACACGTTCATACTGGCCACGACGCGTGAAGAAATTCTGGAGAGCGTTGAAAAAGGAATCATCGGTGCCAACATATACTTCGCCATGGTAAGGCTTGTAGAGAAATTATACGAGCTCAAAGCCAAAAAATTGCTAATACCAGGCGTTATAAACCTTCCCACCATTCCATTGCACCGGAAGCTTAACAAAATAGATATGGGAACGGCGGATAAGCTAGCCGTAACCGTCTTAGGTATTCATGAAGTTGCGAATACTTTAGGCCTTGAATATGATCAAGTGAACTATATACATGTGGAGCTTGGATTCGGATACAATGCTGTAATCGGAGTAGAGAAAGGCTTAATAGTTGACGGCATTGGAGGCTCGTTAATGCCTGGGCCGGGATTCCTGACAGCGGGGGCGTTAGACCTGGAGGTTGCGCAGTCCATCGGGAGATTAGATAAGCAGTATGTTTTCACAACGGGATGTGGTCCTCTAACAGGGGTGCTGGCGCCCGAGGATTTGGTTGACAAATCTGTTAGTGATTGGAGGAGTAAGACTTGTCTTGAAGCTTTCATTGAAGGCGTTGTGAAGGCTGTTCGTCAAGTAAGTTACAGTGTCAGGGAACCTTTTGTAATACTGCTTTCAGGAAGGGTTTCAAAAATACCTGAAGTTAGGATTCAGTTGGAGGGAAGACTGAGAGATATTGGTAAGGTAGCGTTAATGAAAGGATTGAATGGTGCTGTAAGAGTCAAGGAGACGGCTCAAGGATACGCGGTAGTAGGGGATGGTTTGTCAGGCGGAGTATACGGCAATCTTATTACCCATGTAAAAGTAGACAAGGCCTCAGGAAGCGCCTTGGACTACATATTGATCCCTGGTTTCAAAGAAACAAGGCTTGGCAAGAACTTTCTCAGGCTTAGAAATGTAGGATTTAGAGCCCACGCCGTGAACATGTCTTGGTGGGCTACTTGAGAATTAGGGAGAACATGTGGTATGAGGCCATTGTTAGCGTTCTAGCCGATGGGCAGCCCTATTTCACCCCGCTTGGTTTTCAAATCTACGGCAATGCTGTCAAGTTAAAAGTGTACATTTCCGCAAGGATATCTTCACTGCTGACCACGTATCCCAACGCTGTTTTGAACATCACGGACGATCCCCATCTTTATTTCCTTTCCACATTCAAGGAGGAAACAGGGGGTATTCCCAAGGAAGAGGTAGGATTTATCGACGGCCTCCCCGTGTTGCGGAGCGCTTACGGCTACATAATAGCAAGGAGGAGTAAGATTTTGCCACAAGAGGAGGTTTTTCTATTCGAATACCGGGTTGAGAAGGTTATTGAGAATCCCGCATACTATAGTAGCCTTGAGCCTTATTCGAGGTGCAGGGCGTTTCTAATAGAGATGATAATTTACGCATCGAAGATTAGGGAGGTGTCATCCAAGCCGGAGAGAGAAGAACTCCAGGAAAGATTTGAGAAGTTTTTTGATTATTCGCATGAAGTAGTGTGGAAAACATGCATGGATGAAGCCGAGCTAAAGCTTGCAAGTAAGTTGAAAGAGATGGTTTCAGGTTGGGCGAGGAAATAATCATATCATCACCTGCGCGTCTACACTTCGGGATGATTAATCCTTTTAGAAGAGATTTGAGACTTTACCTAGGAGCTGGATTAGCGATTAACCGTCCCCGGGTTGAAATCGTTGTTAAAAAAGAGAAAGAGCTTTCTTTCAGAGGGCCCAGGTCTGAAGAAGTAATGTTGAAGTTACGGCCGCTCATAGAGAAGTATGATTTGCGCAAGGGAGGAGTAGAGATAAGGAAGACTATTCCAAAGCATGTGGGTCTTGGCTCGACAACCCAACTGCTCCTTTCAGTGGCGAAAGGCCTCCTCACAGCAAATAATATTCCCTTCGATATAGAGGAAGTCTCCTCCATCTTGGGTATTGGAAGAGTATCTGGCGTGGGTAAATACGTTTTCCAGCACGGCGGATTTATCGTTGACTCCGGGGTAAAAGGAAGAGATAAAGTAATGCTTTATTTGAGGCTGCAATTCCCTGAGAAATGGAGGCTTATTGTAGTGATACCGGAGGGGAAGGGTTTGAGCGACGAGGAGGAAAGTAGGGTCTTCGGAGCTGTCGAGGGAATTCCTGAGTCACTGATTCATGAAGCATCATACCACTTATTCGTTGAGATGATTCCTTCGATCATAGAGGAAGACATTGAGGGATTTTCGAATAGCCTGGAGATGTTGCAATTGGTTGTTGGGAAAATGTTCAGCAAGTATCAAGGCGGAGTCTTCTCCAAGCATTCCGAAGTAGTTGTTGAAGTTTTAAAGAAGCTTGGCATCAGAGGGGTCGGGCAGTCTTCATGGGGCCCTACGGTTTACGGAATATTACCTCCTGGTGAAAGCGCTGATGAGATAAAAAGCCAAGTATCCGGAATCGTAAAGGGTGATGTTTTAATAGTTGAACCGGATAATCGTGGCGCTTTTATGATTACTCGATATTCCTAAATCCGGAATAGTATCTCGTAAGTAAGATTAAGGAAGAATGGATGCATGAAATGTATTATTGGTTGAGACAACTGGCTTTTCTCAAAATAATTCTCGTATTCGTGGGCAGAAGAAATTATCAGGTAGAGTGGAAAGTGCGCTGTGCATGATCGTGTTCATAGAGCAATAGCGATTCCCTCACTTCTCGGGTCGTTCCCCAGGGCCACTAATCCTTCCTTCTTAATAGAGACGTGGACGTGCCCATGTGTTCCGTAGGGTTGGGTTGATATGGATGAAACCTTGTCGGAACTAGCTAGTTGAAGCGGTGGCTCGATCTCAACAACTTGTTTACCGTGCGGTTGAGTGTATATGAACCTCGGGGCATCGAGGGCTTCGACAAGATTCATACCATATATAAATAGGTTTTCATACACTCTTAAAT
>NZ_DBOUKL010000027.1:0-7097 GCF_059755995.1 Thermosphaera sp.
CTCCTGGCAAGACTAAGCCGTGCATTAAGGTGGCGCCGGGTGCGACACCTATGAGTATTTCCGAGGTGTCTCCGCCTAATGCTGTCCCACTAGTGTGGGTTCCATGTCCATCCGTGTCATGCGGCATGCTTAAAACTGGGTTACCGCTTGCATCAAACTCCATCCATCCGCCAGGGTAGTAGGGGCTTGAAGGGTCAAGCGTTAGCATCTTGCCTGCGAGTGCTGGGTGAGTGATGTCCACACCAGTGTCAAGTACTGCAATCCTAATTCCTTCCCCAGTGTAGCCGAGAGACCATACTTCGTTAGACCTTATCTTGAATATACCCCAGCTACTAACGAGCTGATCGGGTTCAATGCTTTCCCTCTCTACGGGACGTATCACTTCTACCCTGAAGTTCTCGAATATTTTTACGACATCAGGGTGGGTTGCAAGAATCTTGACCAATGACACGGGGACTCTTGCAAGGATTACATTATCCAACCAGAACCTGTTGAGAATCACGCCTCCTTTCATATTGATCATTCTAACTATAGGATCCTGCGTGTAAGAAGCCCAGGATTTCAAGCTAGCCACAGCCAGGTTGTAATCTCCCTTTACAAGGGTTCTCACATTGTCAGGCAAGGGTTTCAACCTTATAATAACCTCAACGAAGACATTGCTGTCCAGGGTTCCAATGTTTTTCAACAGGTTGGGGTGAATCTTCTGTAATACCTCATCATTTCCTTGGCTTGCAGCGAGAGGGGTTGAGAGAGATGTTATAAGTATGAATACTAGGAGGATTACATTTATACTTTTGTAAGACACATTTCCCACGTTATGTGAATTCGCTTATGATTTTTACGAGTATATAAGCTTTTCCCAAATATTTCTGGAAAGTTTTCAACCCAAGATGGACAATGCATAAAGTCTCATTCAGCACGCACTAGCCCGTTCTGAAAATGTATAGAAGATAGAGGGTTGAAGCAATGCCGATGAATGAGGAGGATATGAGGGAGAGTCCCGGATTCAAACCCACGTATAGGATGCCTGCCACCATGGATGAAAACGCCGCGCCCACGTTCTCCATGATTCTCTGAAAGCTAACAGCCCTCCCTCTTATCTCCTGAGGAAGTATCCGGGTTAGTATTGTTGAGACAGCTGCTGAAATTATGTTATTGGATATGGAAATCACGACGTTACAGACTATCACCACCGATAACGCGTCGACGTTGAAGAAGTATGGGAGTGAGAGTGCCGCGATCGATGATGAAGCGAGGATGGATGAAATCAGTGAAAGCTTCCTGAAATTCGTTAATGTAAACCTGAATATAAGTATTGACCACGCTATGCTCGCCATGGTTGACGCGCTGTTAACCAGCCCCCACTCTGGCTTCTCTATTCCCAGGACTTCTATAGCGTATATTGCTCCATAAGTGTTGAGAACGCCGAACGCCAGCTGCCACAGCAAGGCGGTGAACACGTAAACCTTAAAGGCTTTCACCAGCACCGGCCTGTAGCCTGAAAGCTCAAAAACCAGCTTACTAAAATCCTTATCCCTTTTCGAATATGTTTCTTTAAAACCCCTCATCCTCAGGATCAAGACCATGATACTTAACGCTCCAGACAATACGAAACCTATTCTTACCCCAGTAACCCCTAACTGTTGGTAAAGAATCCCTCCCACAACAGGCATGAAGAGCCATGGAATACTTGGAACAATGTTCAAAAGGATGAATCCCTTGAATGTCTTGTCCCTGGGCATTGAATCCATGACTATTGCGCTCAGCGCGGGCTGGTAGAAATGCATCGCTGAGTCTAACACCCATATGATTGCGAACTCTCTCCAATCCCTGGCTAACGCGTACAAGAACTGAACAATAGTGATGCCTGTGGTACCGATCATGATTGTTTTAACCCGTCCAATATAATCGGTGATCAACCCACCAGGGATGAGGGAGAGACCGAGCGAGAGCATTCCCAGGGTTCTTATCCACGCGAGATCAAGGTCACTTGCTCCCAACTCTTTAGCGTAAACCGAGAAAAACGGCTGAACTAGTGATCCGCTCAGAGCGAATAAAAACCATGAAAGAGCCATTACTCCAACATTTCCAGAGAGTAAGGAGCGGGCCTCGCTAACGTATTCGCTGAGGAATCTGCGATTAATCATAGTGGGTTCCTGGGTTTTAAAATAGTGCTAAGTCGATTCTCCTCTCAAGTACTTCTCCAGCAACTCCTTGGCGTAATCGTATCTTATGCGTCCCTCGCTAATCATTTTCTCAGCAATCTTGTCGATTAGATCACCGGTTGCCCCCGCCATTATGGCTAGGTTCCTGGCGTGAAGCCTCATGTGCCCTTTCTGAATACCCTCGGTGACTAGAGCTCTTAAAGCAGCAAGGTTCTGGGCTAGTCCAACAGCAGCCATGACTTCGGACAGTTCCTTGGCTGTTTTAACATTTAGTATTTTCAAGGCAATCTTGGCAACCGGGTGAACCCTTGTCGCACCTCCTACGATGCCGACTTGAAGTGGGAGCTCAACACTGCCGACTAGGAATCCTTGCTCGTCAACCTCCCAGTAAGACAAGGGCTTGTAGCAACCTGTTCGGCTCGCGTAGGCGTGGGCCCCGGCCTCTATTGCCCTGTGATCCTGTGCTGTCGCCAACGCTACAGCTATTATCCCGTTCATAATCCCCTTATTATGGGTTACTGCCCTGTAGGGATCGATTTCGGCTAGGATGCTTGCCTCCATGATCTTTCTAGCAACATCCAATCCCCCTACTTCATCAGAAGGTGTTCTAGCCCAAGCTCTCACAATCCTTCTGGTAGCGTAGTTAGAGACTATTCTCAGCCTTGCCTGCCCTCCTGTAATCTTCTCCAGCATTGGAGCTACGGCCTCTGCCATAGTGTTAACGGTGTTAGCGCCCATGGCGTCTCTCACATCAACGATCAAGTGTACAATTATGACGGGCCCCATGCGTGAGTCGGCAATTCTTACTTCTAGGTCTCTTGGCCCACCGCCGTACTTTAAAAGGGTTGGATCCTGTTGCTTAGCGTGCTCCAGTATCTCCTGCTTGGCCTCGATTATCCTCATGGCCTTGTACTGTGGCGCAGTAACGTTCACGATGTGTATTTGGCTGATCATTTCTTGAGGGCCTGCCTCAGCCCTTATCCCTTCACCATACCTTAGCATTCTAGCCGCGTTGCTTGCTGCCGCTACTACACTCGTCTCCTCTATTACCATCGGTACCAGGTAATCCACCCCGTTTATCTTGAAGTTAGTGGCAATAGCGAACGGGTATGTCATCCCGCCTACAACATTCTCAATCATACTGTCCGCGATCTCTACTGGAAGGTTCCCCAAGTTGCTAAGGGTTTTAACCTCGTCCCCGGTTAAACCCGACATCTCAGCTATAATTCTCAACCTTTCACTCATGGGAAGCTTGTAAAACCCTTGTATTCTACTGCTCCTCTCAGGCATGTAAATCCCAGTCTTCTTATATTGACGACTATGTATTAAATATTAACGGTGGAAATAATGGTTCATGAATGGGCCCTGGCTGAGTCGATAGTGCTGTTTCTTGAAAATAGTGGTTTTCGAAAAGTTAAGTCCCTTAGAATAGGGCTTGGAATACTTCAATCAATAGATAAGGAGATATTTTCCTTCAGCCTTCAGGAATTGCTAAGGGATAAGGGTTTAACTGTGGAAAACCTGGAAATAGTTGACGAGAACGCCGAGCTGGAGTGCAACACTTGCGGTTACAGGTGGAGTTTAAGCCCAGAGTCCATGGACGAGGCTGTCAGGGAATCAATCCACTTCGTGCCCGAGTCCATCCACGCCTTCACCAAATGCCCTAAATGCGGTAGCAGGGATTTCTCGATAACTCAGGGAAGAGGTGTGAGAATAATAGAGGTGCAACCAGATGAGCTCTGATCCACGATTCCACGGCGTGGTTAAAAGGTTGAAGCAAATATCTAAAGTGTACATGGTTTTAAGCAGTAAGGGAGGCGTGGGAAAATCCTTCATATCAACCCTTCTATCATACTATTCCTCGCTAAAAGGAGTCCCAACCGGACTACTCGACCTTGACTTCACCAATCCATCCACCCACATAATACTTGGCGTCAGACCTGAGGAAGTGTCTTACAGGGAAGAGAAAGGGTTGGAACCCTTCAAAATAGGTGAGCTCTCATACTTCTCCATAATTTCCTTCACAAGGGACAAGCCCCTGGTTTTAAAAGGTGAGGAAGCTAGGAACGTGATGAGAGAGGTTTTAAGCATTGTAAACTGGACGGGCATTCAGAAGCTCTTCATAGACACTCCACCAGGCCTAAGCGATGAGCAGTTAGAAGCTATCTACAATCTCAGAGGCTTGGTGAAGCCAATAGTTGTGTCAACCCCTCACAGACTATCGATTCAAAGCGTTTCAAGACTGGTGAAAATCCTCAGGGACGCTGGAATAGGCGAGATAATGCTTGTTGAAAACATGGGAAACGGTGTGCTGAAGGCTTTCGCTGAGAGCGAGGGTCTCAACTACGCAGGCTACGTCCCGTTCATTGAAACCATCGACGAGTGTATTGGGTCAGCTTCTAAGATTGAGAACTGCCATCTTAGAAAATACTTTGAGGCTATTCTAAGTAAAACGTGATTTTCACGGTTCAACTAATGAAACCCCTCGCCTGAGATGTTAAAACTCGTCGGAGCTCAGCGACCTGTCTCCCGCATCACCTATGCCGGGTACGATAAAGTAGTCCTGGTTGAGAACAGGGTCCACGCTTAAAGTTATAACTCTGACATCGGGAAATCTCTTCCACAGGTTTTCCAAGCCGGTCCTGGACGCTATTATCGTGGCTACGAGGTAATCCTTGCATTTCAATTCGTTAAGCTTTTCTAAAACCTTTATCATGGTGTTTCCCGTCGCCAAGGTCGGATCCACGGCGATAGAAGTGTATTCTGAAAGGTCGGGAGGGACTCTTTCATAGTATAGTCTGACAAGAACCTTGTTCTCGACTTTAAATCTTCTCGCAGCAACTATTCCTAGGCCTGCCCACGGCAATGCCTCCCAAATCCCATGCATTAAAGGTACTGATGCTCCTAGAACCCCGATAATGTAGACCTGTTTAGCCGGAACGATGCCCTCGGTTTTAGCTATTGATGTTTCTACGAATACGGGCTTCCACTTCAAAAGCCTGGAGGCTTCATAACCGATTATGTAGCCTATTTTCTTAACGTAATCCCTGTAAACAGCGGGCCTAGTATCTCTTCTACGTAAAACTGTGAGATAGTACCTCGCTAAAGGATTATCGATGATGATGAGATTCTCGCTCAAAAATTCACCCAAAATTAATTTTAACGTGCCGAGTATAAAGGGATTACCCTATCGCTTGTCAATAATCGGTTACCAGGTCTAGAAGAAACTACCAAGTGCTTGCGAAGCCCATGGGCTGGAAATGCCTTAACTACTCCTTGACGGCGTAGCCCCTCTTCCTCAACCATTCTTTAATGGACCGGGCAACCTTAGGCCCGAACCTGGGTAGGGATGATAGTTTTTCCAGCGGGACCTCGGCTAGGTCGTTAATGCTATTAATGCCGTGTTCGATCAGTATCCTCGCTCTGACTCTACCTATGTTCTCAACACGCGTCAATTCTAAAGCATCATCCTTAACCCCTTCCTCAAGTCTCATGGAAAGCCTTTGTAAATGCTTATACATCCTTCTATCTCCTAGTACACTCTCTATTTTAGCGAGGGATGAAACTATCCATGTCGCTGTTTCCCTAATGTTGAATAAGTCGCCGGGCCCTATAGAGTACTTACTTATTATCGCATCCTCGGGCGTTTCATTTATCCAGTCAACTAATATCATCGCGTACACGTAGCTTGCCAGCCAGTCATCATAGTCCGCCTCCACTCTACCTGGAGACGGTATAATCCCATGCCTGCTCATTTCTAAAGCGGCCTCCTCAAACTCCTCGACAATCCTGCTAGGTATGTATGGTGCACTCCTCAAGAAGTCAGGCGTCATCGTTACCACGTGTAGGACGTAGGAATCTGAGGGTACTGGTGGCTTACTCCTCCTCCAAGTATCGACCGTTGCCGGGTCCAGGTATGTGTAAGACGTGATCTTCCCAAGGCTTGTTGCTTCTAGAAAACCATTCTTTTCAACCACCATACTTGTCTTCAACAGGTAGTTAATTGTTTCCCCTGTTAGGGACTCGAGAAAGGTTTTTGAGCCCGCGTAATGTGCGGAGAACGTTAGCGAGAAGATGTCGTTTAATCCTTCAATACTCGCTGCCTCCCTGGAGGCCAAGAGGGATAAAGCATGAATCCTTAGATTCCGGGAGCTGGCTAACTTCCCCCTCACTTCTTCAGGGCGTCCTCTAAGGAAGGCCACTGCCTCCCTATCGCTTGAAGCATCGACTATTATGCTCTCACCCACTCTATCATATCTTGGCCTCCCCGCTCTCCCAGCCATCTGCTTGTACTCGCTAACGCTAATGCTCACAGTCCTTCCCTTTGAGGCGTCATAGCGTTTAACGGATACAACAACCCTGCGGGCTGGGAGGTTGACCCCAGCGGCAAGAGTGGGAGTGGCGAAGACTATTCTCAAAACTCTGCTCCGGAACGCCTCCTCCACCACTCTCCTCCCCACGCTTGATAATCCTGCGTGGTGGTAACCCACCCCTCTTCTCAACAGGCTTGTCAAAAACTCTCTTTCCATACTGCTCGGGCTCTCAGAGAGTTGTGAAACAAAGTCTTCAACCTCCTCCGGAGCTGGCGGGAGTTTAAGGCTTACTTTCTCAGCGTATTCTTCGACTTTCCTCCTGTTATGAATGAAAACGATTGTTTGATAATCCATTGATAAATTATGGAGGACAACGTCTAGTATTCTATCTCCAGTGTTAACCTCCACGCTCTCCTCTACACCATTATCAAAGAATATTTTCCGCAGGCTCTTAGAGTAGTATCCTTCAACCAGTTTCACAGGCCTCCACGGAGTATCAACAAGTCCCCCCTTGATCCATTCGGCTAGATGATGCGGGTTCCCGATTGTGGCACTTAAACCGAGGATTTGAACACCTGCTTTCAAAGCCCTTGCAACGATCATCTCTATGATGGGGCCC